>JBJXFD010000415.1:0-6715 GCA_046153985.1 Saprospiraceae bacterium | reverse complement strand
GTAGGCGTATTGCTCAAAATCGATGGCCGCGTTGAGTGCAGGGTGTACAAAAGGAATGTGGAACCCTTCCAGAAAATTATCACAATACAGCGCCCAGTGGGCATTGACATGGTAGTCGGTGGTCCCTTCTTCCACAAGGTGCAGCGTGTCCAATGGCAGCCAGTTCAGGCGTTCGCGCATGGGGCGCGTCATTTCTTCAAAGCTAACTGAAGGGTTGAGGGAAACAAAAATGAGCCCCAGCCACTCCTCAATATGCACGGGGGTGAGGTGGTCGGCGGCGGTGGGAAAGTCTTCCGCGCCTTCAAATGCAGGCATGCTCTTGAACGTGCCGTCTAACCGAAAACACAGTCCGTGGTAGCCGCAACTCAGCATTCTCGCTTTGCCCGGCTGCATGGCCACGAGGTTGCCGCGGTGGGTGCAGACATTGGACAGGCAGTGTTTTTGGCCATTTTGGTCGTGTGTGAGCACCAGGGGTTCGTCCAGTACGCCCTCCAACAAGGTGAACGGGTATACTTGTCCAGGTTCAGCAATTGACGCCGTTTCGGTTACAAAATTCCAGTGGGCTGCAAATATTTGCTCTTTCGAAGCTTCGAATGCTTCTGCACTGCGGTAAAAAGCAGCGGGCAGAGTGGCCGCCTTTTTGATGTCGGGCTGAATGGTGTATTTTTCCATAGGCAAATCCAAATTCCGGAAAAGTTGTTATCCTGTAAATGTATCGTATATGAGACAAAAACGCCCATTGTCAGGCCGTTTGTTTCCGGGCCGCAAAGAACAGGAAAATGACCTGGGTTTGGGGACAAAAATAGGCGCTTCCGGCGAAAGATTGATTTCTAAAAACGGAACATTCAATGTCCGGCGCAGCGGCAGACGGCAGTGGCTGATCTATGAGCCGCTTATTGAAATGCCGTGGTGGCAGTTTTTGCTGTTGGTCGTGGTTTTTTACTTTGCCATCAATGCGGTATTTGCGGTGGTGCTCGCTTCGTTAGGGCCTGGCGCATTGATCGGGGTAGAAGAAGCTGAATTCGGCCAACGACTGCTCAAATCTTTTTTCTTCAGCATGCAGACTTTCACCACGGTTGGTTACGGGGCGATTAGTCCGGCCAGCGTGGCCGCTAATTTTATTGCCGTCACGGATGCGATGGTGGGGTTAATTGCCGTGGCTTTGGTTACCGGATTGGTCTTTTCGCGGTTCTCGCGCCCTAAAGCGCATATCCTGTTCAGCAAAAACGCCCTGATTGCTCCCTACAAAAACGGCAAAAGCCTGCAATTTCGCATCGTCAACGAACGCAGCAACAAGATCATCAACCTCGAAGCGCAGGTCGTTTTTTCCTGGACGGAAATGCAGGGCGGCGAAGCCACGCGACACTACATCGCCTTGAAACTCGAACGGGAAAAGGTGACCCTGTTTCCCCTCAACTGGACTTTAGTACACGCCATTGACGAAGACAGCCCGTTCTACAACCTGACCCCCGACAGGCTCCACCAAATGAATGCCGAAATATTGGTTATTGTGCAGGGATTCGACGAAACGTTTTCGCAAACCGTACACGCCAACAACTCCTACATGGCCGACGAAGTGCTGTGGGGCTATCGGTTTGATAAAATGTACTACTCTGAGGGTGGTGTAGTGCGTTTGGAGTTGGATAAGTTGGATGATATGACAAAGGTGTAAGTAGTTACTGAGCGTTATCACGCAGCGCTTTTGTCTGCTTTCGGTATGCTCTTTAGTTCTTCAATCAATTTGTCTTTAGATTCTTCCAGATCAAAATCATCTTGTAGTCCTAACCAAAACCTGGCAGAATTTCCAAAGTATTTGCTCAACCGCAAAGCAGTATCGGCAGTTATTCTCCTTTTTCCTTTGATGATTCCGCTTACCCGGGTTTGCGGAATATTCAGATCTTTTGCCAACCTGTATTGACTGATTGCCATGGGAGTAAGGAATTCTTCCAATAAAACTTCGCCGGGATGTATGTTGGGCAGCTTTTTCATTTTAATGATTAATTCGAAAACACATGATACCCCCAAGGCTCCAACTCCATCGCCATACCTTCTGCCAGATTCTGTTTTTGGTTTGTAAAAACCTCCGTAAAAGCCCCAGCATGCTTGTTCCCCATCAACTTAAACGCTTGTTTTTTCGCAGATAAATTAATCACCACCACCACTTTATCACCGGCTTTTTCGCGTACAAAAGCATAGATATTTTCGTCGTTTCCGGTGGAAATTTTGATTAATTCTCCGCCGTGTTCGCCGTTCCAGAGCGCCTGGTTTTTGTGCTTCAGATCAAACAATGTTTTGTAGAATCCGGCGTATTGGTAATTGCCCCAGTCAATATGGTCTTTTTTGAAAAACTCCAACTGCTTGTCCATCGCCGATTCCATTCCGGTGTAAATCAGCGGCATCCCGTCAAACGTGGCAGTGAGTACTGCAAACGCTTTGTGGCCGGCCCCCATGCGCTGGAATTCCGTACCTGACCAGGAGTTTTCGTCGTGGTTGGACGTAAATTGCATAGCGTAGCCTTTCACGTATTGGCTGTCTTTTTTGGCCAACATTTTGTCAATGTCAAGCGCCGTTTTTTTCTCGGGCGCTTTGGCTTTGCCTTCCACCACATTGCCTTGCGAAAGTTGTTTGGCTTCCTTGCTTGCGCCCTGATATTTTGCGATTTCGTTCAGCAAATGGTGCATTTCCCAGCCATAATCCATCACAAAAGCGCCGTTGTTCCGAATCTCCGGAACTTCCGCTTCGGCCAGCATAAACAGCGGCTTGATGGCGTAGAGCGAGTCGGAACACTGCGCCCAGAAATCCACCGGAATGCCGTGCGCCACATCCACCCGAAAGCCGTCAATGCCAACGTCTTTTACCCAAAATTTCATAGCATCAATAATGCCAAGCCGCAGTGCAGGGTTGTCGAAGTTCAGATCGGCCACGTCCGTCCAGCCCCACGACTTGCCGGTATTGTAATCAATCGGGTCAATTACGTTCCCGTTTTTATCCTGTGTGTACCAGTCCTTGTGTTCGGTAATCCACGGGTTGTCCCAGCCGCTGTGGTTGGGCACCCAGTCTATGATGCAATACATCCCGGCGTCGTGGATGGCTTTCAGCAGGTGTTTAAAATCATCCATTGTGCCGTAGTCGGGATTGACCCCGTAGTAGTCGCCCACGGCGTAAGGGCTGCCCAATTCGCCTTTCCGGTTCTTCACGCTCACCGGATGAATGGGCATAAACCACAAAATATCAACACCCATTTCTTTGAGGCGTGGCAATTCTGCTTCGAACGATTTGAACGTATTTTCAGGCGTATAGTGCCGGAGGTTGACTTCGTAAATGGTGGCGTTTTTGTGCCATTCGGGAACCCGTGGTTTTTCAAAAACGACGGGATTGGCAACTAAGCTGGTTTCAGATTTTTCCGAATTATTTTTGCAGGAAGCAAACAGGGCAATGGCTCCAATAAAGAGCAAGCCGGCGCGCAGGAAGAAGCGGTTTTTCATGTTGTGGCGATTGAAATGGTGTAGTAAGTCTATGGCTTCGCCAAAACTACGGAAAAGTGGATGCTTTCTTGGCAGATTTTGCGGGAAATTGTTTCGCGCGAAGGTATTTCCCGCGAAAGATTATTTCCCGCAAAGGCCGCTAAGGTTTCGCAAAGGGCGCTAAGCGGGCATCTCGCTTTGCGGACTTTGCGTGTCCTCCGCGAACTTTGCGGGAGATTTTAACCACAAAGGCGATGTCGGTTATTCAAAGGGATCCGGGGGGCAATTTATCAGCTATATCTTTCGTACTAATGCCTCTCACTCAACGGATTTTTTTTCACACAACGGCACAAAGGCACAACGTCTACGACGAGGCGCTTTCAAAACTACGTTTTGCGTAGTGAGCGTTGTGCCGTTGTGTGAAATATTGGCGCGTAGGGCGGTAACGGGGCATGACGCAGCTCTTGGATCTGCCCAACGTTTACTAAACTTTAAAAGTTTGGTAAACGTAATCACCTGCCCAACGTTTACCAAACTTTTAAAAGTTTAGTAAACGTAATGAAACGTAATACCCTAAATCGCCCGCATTCGATTATTCTTAGCATTGTGCTCCACCTCCGCCAATCCCAGTTCCTCCATCAATGGCGGAATATACATCCCAAAACGCCCGCGCAGCCCTTTTTTCAGGCCATACCAGCCGCCAACCGGATTGCTTTCTGATCGCCCCCAGGCTTCGACCGTGCCTTCTTTGGCAGGCTTTTGCTCGTCTGCCGAACCGAGGTCCATCCAGTCGCCGTGCGCTTTGAGCATGGCGTGCAGGTCGGTCAGGCACTGTGCATCGTAGAGCAAGACCGTTTTACCGACCGTGCAAACGATGACGTCTTTGCCATCCTTCTGATCGCGGTACATTTCATAATCAGAAGTCAACGGTGGCGTTTTGAGTTGCCACGGGTTTGCTTTTGTTCCTTTTTCCATGGTAATTAGTTTTTGGTATTGGCAATGATTTCTGCTTCGCGCTTCAGGTCGGCAGCAAACTGTTCAAACGATTGGTCGAATGGCGGAATGTATTTCGCGTACAATGGAAACATCAGCCCTCCGATTTTTTCATGCATGTGAAAGGAAAGCATGCCGTTTCCCTGATCTGTCAGGGTATAAACGCGGTTGCCCTGCCCGTCGCCCCAGGCCATTTTTCTTTCGGGTTCAAATGTTTTGATCCTGAGTTTAAAAGTTCTTTTCGGGTCAAGCGTTGATTTTAGCCTGATTTGCCCGCCAAGGGCAATATCGCCTTCGATGGAAATGACGGTAGAGTTCCAGCGCGGATAATCGGATGCATTGGTTAATAAAGCCCAGACAATAGAAGCGTCGGCTTTGATTTCAATGCCCACAGATGTTTCCCGGCTAAAGGTCGTTTTTGCCGTGGTGGCTTTGCCGTTTTGAATGTTTGTGTTGTCAGTCATATTCGAGCAATTGTTGGTTTATTTCGTTTTGACGTTTGAGTCAGCAAAAACGATAGGCTATTGGGCGTTTTTTTCTAAATATTTTTCCATCACCACTCTATTGTGCTCTAAATGATGGAGTTGCAATTCCGCCGCATTGGACTCAAAAGGGTCAATTCCCCGCACTACCTGCATCCTTAAATCGAACAAATGTTCTTTATCTGCTTTTTCAGCCTCTTTGGCCATCTCAATTTTTACCAGCGCCTCCTGAAGTTTTTGCTGTGGATTAAAAACTCCGTTCAACTCCGAACACTGGTGGCAAACGCCCTCTTTATTGATCAACGCGCAACGCCCTTCAAAAATTTGTACCATTTTCGACCGGCCGGTATGCAGATAGTATTTCACCATTGCTTCAGTTGTGGCAATGATTTGAGCAATTTCATATACTTTAAACTCGTAAACTTCTTTCAGCAGCAGGCAAATCTGTTGCTCCAACGGCAATGATTTTGAGATGCAGGTGAAGCAAAATGCAATGTGTTCCTTGATTTCAAACTGGCCTTGTGGCGAGGTCATCCGGATTTGCATGGCTTCCTGAAAGAAGGCTTGGTTGGACATCGCCGCTTCTTTGCAAATGTCTGTTACATTTTCGGTCCAGCGTTTTTTCGCCCGCAGGGTGTCTTTGGCAAGGTTGGATGCGATGGTAAATACCCAGGTTTTTAAAGATGATTCTCCCCGGAAGCTGTCTAATTTTTCCGCAGCTTTCAAATAGGTATCCTGAACAACATCCTCCGTATCCGCGACGCTGGCGGTTACCCTTAAAATATAAGATTTGAGTTGCCCTCTGAGGGCTTCAAATTCCTGAGAAAATTGTTCAATAGACATGTTTTATAGATCAAATCGGGTGAATAGTTTCTATCGAACCTTGGGATCGCTTCCGCCACTTAATCATTTCATGCCAAATGACAAACAAAAACCCCGTCCAGATGCTGACCAACAATTGAGCCGGATTCAGGGCTTCAAATTCGAAGAATTGTGCCATTGGTTTCACAAAAAGTAAGACCCCTGTAATGGCAATCGTGATGCCAATGATCCATAAAACTAAATTATTTTTGTATTGAATGGTCGTCAGAATGGAGTAATAAAAAGAGCGGTTGACCAAAGTCAGAAAAATATTGGCAGCGATGAGTGTCGTGAAAACCATGGTCCGGGTAATCGTTTCGCTGAAACCCTGGTACACGGCGTATTGATAGATCAGTAAGGTTCCGGCTGTAATCATCAGGCCCTGTATGATGCTGGTTGTCAATTCTTTTCCATTGAAGAATGTATTAGTAAAAGGTCGGGGTTTTTGGATCATGGTATTTTTTTCCATCGGCTCATTTTCATAAATAATGGAACAGGTAGGCCCCATGATCAATTCAAGAAAAATGATGTGAACCGGAGAAAAAATATTGGGATAAACCCACCCCAAAGCCAGCGGCAAAAACACCGTGAGCACAATGGGAATGTGAATGGAAATGATGTATTGGATGGCTTTTTTCAGGTTGGTGTAAATTTTCCGGCCCATCGCCACTGCATCCACCATTTTAGACAAATCGTCTTCCAGTAAAATCAGGGAAGCTGCTTCTTTCGCAATTTCGGTTCCTTTTTTTCCCATTGCAAGGCCAATGTGCGAAGCTTTCAGGGCTGGCCCGTCGTTGACGCCGTCGCCGGTCATGGCCACAATTTCGTTTTTTGCTTTTAACGCATTGATGATTTTGAGTTTGGCTTCGGGGAACATCCGGGTAAAAACCTGCGTGCTGATCACCCGTTCCTGCA
>JBJXFD010000392.1:0-7989 GCA_046153985.1 Saprospiraceae bacterium | reverse complement strand
CGATCGGGCAACCCCGAATGGGGTTGAATGTAATACATCAATATTCAATATTCAACCCCATTCGGGGTTGCCCGTTAACTCACCCTCTCAACTTTCCCCCGATTGCATCGGGGGCTATTCACATTTGACCCTTGCAGGGTCGCACACGTCGTTAGCTCGAATGTTTCAGGGATTTCCTATCTTTCCGCCCTATTTCCATTTCCAATGATTCAAGTATTTGTTACCGGAGGCACTTTTGATAAAGAGTACAATTACATCACCGGTGAATTGTACTTCAAAGACACCCATTTGTCGGAGATGTTCGATTTGGGGCGTTGCACGGTTGAGATTGACATCAAGACCCTGATGATGGTGGATAGCTTAGAGATGACGGAAGCCGATCGGGAGATCATGGCGCACAACTGCCGCCGCTCCGCTACTGACAAAATCCTCATCACCCACGGTACCGACGGCATTGTGGAAACCGCCGGCTTTCTCGCCAACGCGAATATCGGGGGCAAAACCATTGTCCTGACCGGCGCCATGATTCCCTACGCTTTTGGCACTTCTTCCGACGGTTTTTTTAACCTCGGCAGTGCGATGGCGTTTGTGCAAACCCTGCCACCCGGGGTTTATGTGGTCATGAATGGCCGGTATTTTGACTGGGATAATGTGGTGAAGAATAAGAAAACCGGCCTGTTCGAAGAGCGCAGCTAATGTCTCGGTTGTAAAGCCCGATAGCTGCGTTATGCTCGACCCAAAAAACCAGTCATCCCGCCCGGCGGGACTCCGGTTTTTGGGCCTTCGCATGCCTTGCTCTCGAACTTTACAACCAAGACATTTGAGGAAATCCCAAGTGCCGGGGTAGAAAAAATCCCCCCGATATTTAAAAAACCTCTATTTGAAATTGGCCTGTTTTACAGCAATTTGCACCATTCAATTTTAAAACGGTTCCGAACCCATTTCGGATGATCAATCCTTTAGATATGAAAAACACTCTTTTCGCCTGCCTGTTGTTGTGCAGCGTCGGGTTAAGCGCTCAACCCGCGCTCCCCGAATTTCAAACGACAAAAGCTGAAGTAGAAGCCCACCTCCGCTTTTTGGCTTCTGACGCTCTGATGGGACGCCGCACGGGTGCGCCGGGCAACAACATTGCTGCATCGTACATCGCTGCCCACCTCGAAGCTTATGGCTTTCAAAAGGTTGCGGGCGCGACTGGTTATTTTCAGTCCATTCCCTTTGAAGCTGTAAAACCGCCGTCAAGCGGCAAATTGACGCTGGGAAAATCGGCTTTTGTGCAGGGCGAAGAATTCCTGATCCTTTCCGGAGAAGCCGCTAATTTGAACACCACGGCCGTTTTCGCCGGCCATGGCTGGGTAGACGCCGCAACCGGCCACGACGATTACAAAGGACTCGATGTGAAAGGCAAAGTCGTTTTTGTGTTGCCGGGGATGCCCGACGACAAAGACCCGATGGCTGTGTTTCGCGCCATGCGCATCAAACGCGACCTGGCAGCGGAACGGGGCGCCGTCGCCCTGATCGAATTGTACCGCCTTTCTTTTCCCTGGAGCTTTTTCAGGCAGTATTTCAACAAAGAAAACCTGCGCGCCGCCTCGAAAGAAGGGGAATCGGCTGCGGCCAAAAAGATGGTCTACGGCTGGTGGAAAGAGCCTTCAGCAGATTTGGTGAAAAATCTGGAGGGCAAAAAAGGGAAAGTTATGCTGGAAAGCAGCGGCTACAGCAGTCGCCCCATGCCTTCCCAAAACGTGATCGGCGTGCTGGAGGGCACCGACCCGGTTTTGAAAAACGAATACGTGCTCATCACGGCGCATTACGACCACGTCGGCACCGGCAAAGACGGCGGTGGCCAGTTCACGCCCCAGGATTCGATTTTCAACGGAACCCGCGACAACGCGATGGGCACGGTGGCACTGATTGCAGCAGCTAAGTCTTTTTCAATGCAACGCCCCAAGCGTTCCATTCTGTTTCTGGCGGTCACGGGCGAAGAACTGGGCCTGCTGGGCAGTCAGTATTACGCGGAGAACCCGCTCATTCTGCTCAATCAGGTCATTTTTAACCTGAACATTGACAATGCCGGCTACAACACCACCGAGCACATTTCCATCATCGGCCACGGCCGCACGGGCATTGATGACTTGTTGCAAAAAGGCATAGAAGCACTGGGATTAAAAGTCATTCCCAACCCCGCGCCCGAGCAAAACCTGTTCGACCGCTCCGACAACGTTTCTTTTGCCGCCAAAGGCATCCCGGCGCTGTCTTTCAGCCTCGGCGTCACAGATTTCGACGAGGAGGTCAACAAATATTACCACCAGGTCACCGACAACCCGGATTCGATTGACTACAATTATTTCCTGAAATACTGCCAGTCTTTTGCCTATACGACGCGGTTGATTGCGGATGATGCCGGCAAGCCAAGATGGGTGAAGGGGGATAAGTATGAGCAGGCTGGGATGAAGTTGTATGGGTTGGGGGAGTGAGATTTCCGTAAAAACCTGACAGTGGATTTGAATTTTTGCCAGGGATCATGGAGGTAGATTTTTTCACATCCATGTTTTGAAGCATAAAAAATTAATGCTAACTTGCTGGCTATAAAGCAAATCCTGACATGGCCACAATGGAGAATCGTTATAAAATGCCCCTGCTTTTTGGTGTTTGCCGGAAGCAGGGGCATTGCTGTGTGTCATCCATAGCGACCTTATACGCAATGCGGGATAAGTACGAAAAGAAGGAGGGATTGAGCAATGCGAGAAAGGAGAAGTTGGACGTCACCTTAAATCTAAATATATAAAAAATGAAAATAGAGATTTCAACTGCATTGATTTCATTTTTTTCTGCAGTTATAGTGGTTGTGGTTTCAGAATTGCTAAAGCACAAAAAGGAGGAAAAAGACAAAATAGATCAAATTAATTCTAAGTATTTAAACCCTCTAAGGCTATATTTAGAAGAAACATATATTCGCTTATCTGAAATTTTAGAAAAAACGAATATAAATAATAAGAATACCGCGTTAACTTTTATTAATAACTCTGATGAGATTCAAGACAAAAAGAGCACTTGGTTCTTGAATGAAGGAGTATATTTGATTTCTTCCTGTTATTTTACGGGTTGTCTTTTTTCAATGATTAAATTAGTTCGAGAAGATTTGCCTTATATCAAATTAAAGAAAAAAAGAAATGATACAATGCTTTTAAATTTAATATTCAAAATAAATCATGCCTTTCTCCAAGACCACGGAATTTATTACGGAATACAACATAGTATTGGAGACGAAATGTTTGTAAGACAAGAAAGAAGGCTAATTACTTATCGAGAATTTTGCAGCAAAATTATTGTAACTGAAGAAAGAATTTGGTTTGACCGATTAATCAATTTTTATGTTGAAACTGGAAAAAATCAAAAAATTCATAGAATAGAAATGGCTATTAGCGCAATTAAAGAGCTCTCGATGTTTTTAGACGAGAACATTGCAGGAGGGTATTCTATAAAGGAAAGGTTAATTTTTGAAAATAAATTCATGAATAATTAATAAAATACGAATGCCTAAATATAGCATTTTAATGAAAGTTAAATAAGCTTTATACTTTTAATATATTAACAGTCAATAATTTATTAATCTTATCAATCAACGAGACAGACATAAACACTATCTGTATATTTGCCATACTATCACGAAAGAAGACACAGCTGATGTTAGACATCTACAAAGTGGCATTGAAGAAATGTTCTTTGTGTTTCGATTTGATGTTGTATTTGACTCACTTAACTAAAAAAATGGAATTATTTCAAAAATTTTCCCCGCTGGCATAAAGTGTTCCTAAACACGACCTTGCTTGCGCAAATTTGCAATCCGTCGCGGCTTGTCTTCCACTCTCCTGAGCGGTGTTTGTGGAGTTCCCCTGCTCGCGCCGAGGCGCAACTACTTTAGCCGGCTTTACAACCAACCTGCAATGAACCCCCAATTGACCATCAACCCGCCCTCATCAAATTATTTGCTTCAAACATCCCATTCCACTATCTTTGTCCAATGTCAATCTTCGTTCCTTAACGCAAAGTACAACGATGCCTACTATTGTATCTGTCAACATTGATGACCTCGACACTCAATTTGTTGAGGAACTGAAGCGGGACTTTGCCCATGCTGCCCTTGAAATAAGGGTGCAGGAGCAGCCCGATATGGCTGCGTCTTTTGGCGAAAGCAATTTCTGGGATACCCTAAATCTTCTTGACTGGTCGAATGAAGAAGCCGATGATGAGGTTGTTGAACCTGTAGTGGCTTATTTAGCTACTCAACCGCTTTCTCATATCTATCGCTTCTCGGATATTCTGTCGGAAAAATTGTGGCATTTGGATACACGCGCCCATGCCCAGGTTTTTTTGGATGATCCGGAAGAGGAAGGGTATCTGTCTGTTGATGACTTCTTGTACACCCGATGTGCCGTCGTTGCAAACGGGCCGGATTATTACAACAAGGTACTTGCTGATCCAACTCAAATGCCTAAAGATTTGACCTTTGAACCTTTATTATATATTGCACACACTGCGTATACCCGGAAAACAGGTAAAAAATTTATTGCCACTTCCGCGTATAATTATGAGACATACAGCAACAAAAAAGGATGGGAAAAATCGGCTTAGGGTATGTCAGAACACGGTAATTCAAATAAAAACAACAAACCGCATCATTTATACGAAATTAGAGACTCGGTAGATGACGGATTATTCAAATATGGCATCAGTCATGATCCCATTGGTGAGGATGGCTATTCTAAACGCATGAGATTACAAGTTGACTTCCTGAATCTTGGTGTTAAGTGGCTTCGCTTTTTCGCCAGGGTACTTCTGATTGATATTCCGGGAAAGAAGGAAGCCAAACGTATCGAACGCGAACACATTCGTAAATACCGGGAACAAAACGGCCAAAACCCAAGAGGGAATAAAGAGGATTAGCCCTCTGCTGACACAAAACATAACTTCGTACCTACCTATCCTCGTGCTATGGCCGCGAAATTAACGCCCGACCCCTACCGAACCCCCAACAAAGGTACGTTTGTCATCCAGTCTTGTGCCCGGAAAGGGCTCCTTGAGGTGCGGATTGCGATATTGGGCCTACCCAAATACACTTTTTCAAAGGAATAAGTGTTTGTGTATAAATAAAAATTAAAACCATGAAATTAAGCCATTCCCTTGGCGGTGCATTGAGAACATTTGCCTACTTCATGTCAAGTGGGACCCATTATATGCTGGAAGGCGTCAACTACCTTCAGCTTTATGGAGAAGAACCCAG
Organism: Saprospiraceae bacterium; assembly: GCA_046153985.1. Lineage (GTDB taxonomy): Bacteria > Bacteroidota > Bacteroidia > Chitinophagales > Saprospiraceae > JABWAJ01. The sequence continues at coordinate 2,705 of JBJXFD010000392.1, read as the reverse complement.
CGCCATCGAAATGGCCTACGCCATCTACATCAATGTATTGGAACTTGATGAAAACGGAGTGGTGCTCAATGCAAAATATGCTGAAAAAAGAGCCACTCAATACATCAGACAGTATTGCGATCCGAATTATACAGCGGATCCGCCTTTTGAAGCTTGGGAAACGGAGCTTTACGGCCCTCCACCTTTAAAAGACTTGATATGAGCTGTCTACATTTCTAACAGCCAACCAACAAAGCTCTAAGACTATTCTGCCTCCCTTTTTCATTTTGTGTGAATAATTTTGTATTTTTTTTTACAAATTGTTTCAAAATAGCAACCCCGCCGGCATTGAACCCGAACAAGTAAAAAGCAACCATGCACAACAAATTCATCAACTATTTTTCCAGCATATCCCCACTTTCAACAGCAGAATCAAACGCTATTCGGGAGCACATGATCATGAAGATCTTGTTTGCTTCAACAGAAATTTGATCAAAATTTTCAAAAGCCACTTACCTTTATCCACATAGATGTAATACACCTTAAGGTTCCCAGTATGCGCATTACGGAGTGGTTGACCCCTTCAAATTCTTGCCGGCAGTTTGACAGCAACGAGCGCTTGTTTCATGCCCTGAAAAGCCTGAACAACGCGGCCATTCTTTGTTTACAAAGTAAGGCTACGCCCTCGGTACGCAAATATGTGCGGCAGTACGGTTTGCCATCCGACAGCGTGGACGAGGTATTGAACCAGAGTACGCTCATTTTTTTGCGAAAAATAGAGGACGGCACGTACCAGTTTCAAGGACAAGCCCCATCCACTTATCTTGTAGAAATTGTGAAACGCGTGGCCTTGGGCATGACCCGTGTAAATCGAAAAACACATGAATCAATTGAAGACCACTACGATTTGCACGACCCGGAGGCGGATGCCGCTCAGCAGCGGCGCGAGTCTGCCGAATTGGTGCAGCAATTTTTAGGGCAAATGGGCGACCCTTGTGAAACCGTCATCAGGCTGCACCATATAGACGGATACAGCGATGAAGAAGTGGTGCGACAGGGTTGGACCCGCTACACCACCACCGATTCGCTCAAAATAAAACGAAGCGACTGCATGAAAAAATTGATACAAATAGCGCGACAATGGAAGAGTACAAGCAATATATAAACGGAGATGCCGACGAAGACGAACGCCGGGCCGCTGAACAGGTGATGGAGGGTTTGGCAGAATTGCGGCTCGAAGCCAAAGTCCGCGAAGTGGCCGCCCAAAGGCAAGCCTTGCGACGGCGTGGTTTCTGGCAGCGAATTTTTGTTTCGATGGTCGCGCTTGCATTGGTTGCATGCGCGACATACCTGATTTTGGGGCAAAAGCAAACGCCCGCACCCCCGCCGACACAACAGCCACAACAGCAGCAGCAACCCATCCCGCCATCTACCGGCGATCCGGATATTCCCTTTATAAAACCGCAGGACAAAAAAGAAAACGCCCCCATCGCGCAGGTAAACCCCGGCGAGCGCCTGCCCGACCCGAGCCATCTTGCCCCGGAAATCACGATGATGCGCGGCGGCGAGGATACCAATAAAGCGCTCAAAGCCCTGCTCGATCAAATCTGGTACACCGATTACCCGCTGAAAGGTCTGAAAGTCAGCGGTTCGTTTACACAGGCCGACGAAAGTCTGAAAAAACGGGATTTTACCGCCGCCTACCTTGAATTGGATCAATTGGAGGGCCAAATGGCTGAAAACGACACCCTGCGCTACCTGAAAGGATATTGCCTGCTGGAAATGGCGGAAGGCAACGAGGCCCTGACTTATTTTGATCCACTACAGGGCCGTCACGCCGCCTGGGAGCCGCAGTTGCAATGGTATCGGGGCTTGGCAATGTTGCTGGCCGACAAACGACCAGAAGCGCTTGCCCAATTCAAACGAGTAGCAGCTAAGCCGGGGCATCTATACCGCAGGCAGGCTGAAAAAGGGCTAAAGCTATTACAATAATATCCATACTACACATTGTCAAAACCAAATCAATTCTACTATGAGAAACTACTTATGGATGGCTTTTTGTGTGTTCACGAGTTTGTTGAGTGCGCAAACGGTGGATTCTGTGGCGCTGCGGCAGGTGGACAGCCTCATTCAGGTTTCCCTTGAGTTTGTCAACAAGCGCAACTACGACAAGGCACTTGAAGCCAACACCCTCGCTGAAAAACTCGCGCTGGACAAGCTGGGGCAGGAGTCAGCAGCCTACGGCAGTTGTTGTTTTAACCATGGTAGAATATTGTATCTCAAAAGAGACTATACAGGTGCTGAAAAATGGGACCTTGAATCCAAAGCCATACGTGAAAAAGCCCTGGGAAGGGAACATCCCGATTATGCCTTAACCCTGAACAACTTAGCGTTGCTGTACCGGATCATGGGCCAATATGATAAAGCCGAACCGCTCTACCTTGAAGCCATAGCCGTACGTGAAAAAGCTTTAGGAAGGGAACATCCCGATTATGCCCAAAGCCTGAACGGCCTGGCGATTCTGTACCAGGAAATGGCCCAATTGGATAAAGCCGAACCACTCTACCTTGAATCCAAAGCCATACGTGAAAAAGCCCTGGGAAGGGAACATCCCGATTATGCCACAAGCCTGAACAACCTGGCGGCGCTGTACCAGAGAATGGGCCAATATGATAAATCCGAACCACTCTACCTTGAATCCAAAACTATCCGGGAAAAAGTCCTGG
>JBJXFD010000391.1:0-16777 GCA_046153985.1 Saprospiraceae bacterium | reverse complement strand
AACCCAAATTATTTTAGCAAATATAGAGAGCAAAGATGAAGATACTATTTTATTCGAACTGAAAAAGGCATACGATATTCTTAGTAAAATTGTATCTAAGGAACCTAAAAGCTCGGAATAAAAATATTGCTGCCAACCGGCACGCACAAATCCAGCCGCTGCTCGTCGCGACTTTGTAGCCGCTATATCTAGTGTATGTCATCGTTTAGCTGGATGCCATACACTTCAAAGTCAGGCGTGATGGACGCATCAATGTATGTTGGGTATTGACCAGCATAGTTCCTGTTAAGAGGGAAGAAATGAGGCCGCACGCATGTAAACACATATAAAGATGTATTCCATATTTCTTGATTGAAAATCTATTTGCTATGCTCGCTCTTATCTTAATTCTTCTTAAGGTCATCGGAGGAAAAATAGGCATTGCCAAAGCGGCTTTCCTAATTGCTAAAAGCCAAGCGCTTAAAGCACTTTTTTATAAGTTTTCGGATGAACTTCTTGCTTTGGGGCAAAGAGCCCTTATGAATCCATCAATACGAGACGCTTTGCCTGATTGGATACTGGATGAACTCGAAGAAAGAATAGATGATTTGATTACAGCGGTACAGGCAATCAAGGATTATTTGGACAATATGTAACATCCCAAAAACAAATTACCCGAAACGCGGATGTCCCACGGACACAAAGTATTCGTTACCATACGTTTAACAATACACAGCTTTGCTCGCGCAGATTTGCAATCCGTCGTGTCTTGTCTCCCGTCCCGACCGCAGTCGGGATGAGCGGAGTTTATTTTGCCCAGCGTGAAAATCAAGAACCCGATTGCACTCCTCATAAAACCAGAATCAACCACCCGATGTTTATTTTCATTTAACCAACTTGATAGTTCCCTGAAGGTTGACGAGGTTCCAAAACCTTGTCACCTCAAAACAACACCACCCGCAACATGAAATTACTATTCCGCTACTTCCTCCCCTACCATTGGCTCGTTTTATTGGTACTGCTATTGGCCAGCATCAACATCGGGTTTTCGCTGATTGACCCCATCATTTTCGGTAAGTTAGTCACCCTGGCTTCCAACCACCAGGTGTCGGCCACCCCGCCGGGGGCGTTCGACTGGCAGCGCTTCCTGTTCATCAACGAAAACATCACCGACCAGGCCGGGAAAACCATCTTTATTTACGGCCTCGTGTGGCTGCTCGTCGGTTCCATTTCGGTGGCCATGGTGAGCCGCATTGCCAAAGCATTCCAGGATTATTTCCTCAACCTCATCACCCAGAAATTCGGGGCCACCATCTTCCCCCTGCTGGATACCCTGCTGCTGGAGACAGGCGCTATTCGGTATTCCGCCTGGCAGGCAAGGGCGAGTAGCAAAAAAATACTTTATACAGTTTTTATAGCTTTAAAAGCTATTTAAGTTTGTTGTTAATGGATATTGAAAAGTCATCAAAATAGCTTGCATCATGGCTATCATTATATAAATAGGTGATTATTTCTGTACCTTTCATATTTGATTGTAAAGTGTAGCTGTATCTTAATTTCTCCCAGCCTTCAGGGTCCGTCTCAATAACTTCTGACGAGGCAAGATAGAATGCTTTGCCAGAATCTCCCGCCAATATAATACTGCCAGATTTCCCAAACCTCCAGACTTCTATTTCAATGACGTCACCCATTTTGCAATTATACAATTTATAGGTAAATCCAAAAGGCTTTTCCGAAGATAATTCTATGGAAAAATCACCCGACCTGGAATATCTACTACTCCGATTATTCGCATATTCGAAATAGATATCTGGAATTGATGTTTTGAGGTATTTATCTACCAATCCTTCTGCATCACACTCGATTTTTATTGTATCAAAATCGGGTGCTATATAATAATGTGCATATATCTTCCTGGCTGAAAAACATAAAAGTGTAACAGACAATAACATAACAATAACTGATGTTAAGAATTGTTTGTTATATTTAGAATTATTAAATAGAATGAATAGCAAAGGAAAAACAGGTATGAAGTATCTGCCCTGAATATGTATTATATCACCGCCGATAATGTTCCAGGTCAAATGTTGCGATAATAAGATAAGAGCAATTGTTGCGATCAGGCTTCCAAAAATTACAAATCTTTGAAAGACGCTAAAGTTTAAATTTTTATTATTCTCAAAAATTGCAACAAATATAATAAACAGGTAAGAAAAGTGTATAATCTCAGTTGGGAGTGGTATTTCCAGCCAGCCAAATATACCTATATACCCGGTATAATATGTGTGAAACTTTTGATACATGGAGTTTACAAACACTTCAAAAATATATAAACCGTTATTCAGGATATGATCCAGTTGCTTGTGTATATTGCTGCCTTTCACTAAATCTACACCATCTCTGTACGCAACATTATAATCTTCATAAGGAATATATTGGATGTTTATTATTTTAGACCATAACAGGGCTGTGCCAAATCCAAGCACTAATGTAAAAATAAAATAGAGATAAAATTCCCTGGTATTCTTGAAATTTCTTTTTGGTATTAAGAGGAAAAGTAAAATAATGGGAGTATATACAAGCTTGGCAGAGGCCAGCAACACGGAAAGGCCAGTTACAACCGATATTTTTTTCAAATCTATTTTTTTATCCTCAAATGTCAGTTTCAGGAAATGAGCAATTAATAAAAATGCCAATATAGTTGTAACAATATCTGCACTTAATGACATGTTTGTGAATATAGACATAGGCAATAAGGCCAATAGTACAAACAACCATTTATAGATGGGAGTGATTTTTATAGCCAACCAAATACATATAATCCATACCAGGAGCGTGAACAGTCTTGCCCCGTAAAAAATAAATATTGGAGAACAATTGAGGTTTCTTAATATGAATATGGAGAATGCCTGAGGTAAATAAGAAACAGGAGAATATAATGCCGTGTTAGGAAAATCAATGAAAATTTTATTATCCTCATTTAGTGGTACAGAAAAATGATTGCTGATTGCTTTGAAACTGGTTCTTGCATTCGTGTTCCATCGTAGTCCACTAAATGATTGGGTTGTTTCCACAAGACTTTTAGGAATATATCCACCCAGCCTGTTATCGGTAGTTTCGGACAGAAACTTCCCCTCAGATATTTGATATGACTTATAAAAATGGTTTATTTCATCAGGTACCTGAAATGGTGGTGTAACGATTAAAAAGGTTATCCCTGCTATAAATGAAACGATAAGAAAAAAACTATTTGGCTTAACCTGCCTCATGTTTTCAAGTATTCTTTTGTAAATCATGGGTTTAACAGTTATTTAATTCGTTTGTAATAATAAAATCTGAAACCTGATTAAGAGCTTGTTCGGGATTTTCAACTCGAAGCACAAAGGTTAGATTTATTGTTAAAGTTTAATAGAAAACAAAGCTCAAATTTTGCACATCAGTCGCTGACTCAAAATCCTTGCTCTCCGGAACTTTACTTGTAAGGGGCTGCGGCCCGCAACATGCTGTCAGCAAGTCGCTACTGCCGAGCGTAGGCTATGCATAAAACCAATTATCAACTCTGTTTCCTGCTGGAAGATGAACTGTATCGCAGACGCTAGCGAGCCAGCTAACGATACTGATCATTACATTAATACGATAACCGCTTACAAAATTTCCTCCTTTCGCCCCTCCTGAAAACCCAAACAAGCCCTCAGGTGTTTATTTTGATTTCACCAACTTGAATAGTTCCCTGAAGGTTGACGCGTTCCCAAAACCTCGTTAACCTCAAAGCAACACCACCCGCAACATGAAAATCCTGTTCCGCTATTTCCTCCCCTACCGTTGGCTCGTTTTATTGGTGCTGCTATTGGCCAGCATCAACATTGGGTTTTCGCTGATTGACCCCATTATTTTTGGTAAGTTGGTCACCCTGGCGTCCAACCACCAGGTGTCGGCCACCCCGCCGGGGGCGTTCGACTGGCAGCGCTTCCTGTTCATCAACGAAAACATCACCGACCAGGCCGGGAAAACTATCCTGGTGTATGGCCTCGTTTGGCTGCTCATCGGGTCCATTTCGGTGGCCATGATCAGCCGCATTGCCAAGGCATTTCAGGATTATTTCCTCAACCTCATCACCCAGAAATTTGGGGCCTCCATCTTCACCGATGGTTTGCAGCACGCCATGAAACTGCCTTATCAGGAGTTTGAAGACCAGCGCAGCGGCGAAACCCTCGGCATCCTGCAAAAAGTGCGCACCGACACGGAGAAGTTCATTTCCACCTTCATCAATGTGTTGTTCCCCGTCATTGTGGGCATCGTTTTTGTGGCCCTGTACGCATTCAACAAGCACTGGAGCCTGCCGATCATCTACTTCGGCGGCATTTTTCTGCTCACCTGGGTGTCCAACCTGTTGAGTAAAAAAGTGAAGGAGATCCAGAAGATCATTGTGAAACAGACCACCTCCTTAGCCGGCGCCACCACGGAGTCGCTGCGCAACATCGAGCTGATGAAAAGCCTCGGCCTGACCAAACAGGAGGTCGAGCGCCTCAACAAACACACCTTCAACATCCTCAAGCTGGAGCTTACCAAAGTGAAGCGAATCCGCAGCATTAGTTTCATACAGGGCACTTTCGTCAACACCCTTCGGCAGCTCATCCTGTTCATGCTCATGTGGTTGGTGTACAAAGGCCAATTGGCGCCGGGCGAAATCGTGACCATGCAGATTTTTTCGTTTTTCATATTCGGCCCCTTGCAGGAAATCGGCAACATCATCCTGAGTTACCGGGAAGCCGAAGCTTCGCTGAACAACTTTGAAAACCTGATGCGAAAGCAACCCGAGCCGGAAGCCCTGAATCCCAAACACCTCGGCGACATCGAAACGCTGGAGTTTCGGAACGTGGCTTTCCGCCACCAGACGGCGCAGCAAAACGCGCTCAACGACATCAGTTTTCAGGTAAAAACCGGCGAAACCATCGCCTTTGTCGGCCCCAGTGGCAGCGGCAAAACCACCCTGATGAAACTCCTCGTCGGCCTCTACCGCCCGCAAACCGGCAGCATCCTCTACAACGGCCTCGACGAGCAATCCATCCATTTCGACGACCTGCGCCGCCAAATCGGTTTCGTCACCCAGGACACCCAGCTTTTCTCCGGCACCATCCGGGAAAACCTGCTTTTCGTGAACCCCACTGCCACCGAATCCGACCTGCTGGAGGCGCTCACCAAAGCCTCGTGCAATAACCTGCTCGCCCGCGCCGAAAAGGGCCTTGAAACCACCATCGGCGAAGGGGGCCTCAAACTCTCCGGCGGCGAAAAACAGCGCATCTCCATCGCTCGTGCTTTGCTGCGCCGCCCTAAGCTCCTGCTCTTCGACGAAGCCACCTCCGCCCTCGACTCCCTGACCGAGGAGGAAATCACCGGCACCATCCGGGAAATCAGCGCCGAAGGCCGCCAAATCACCCTGCTCATCGCGCACCGCCTCAGCACCATCCTCCACGCCGACCGAATCTACGTGCTGGAAAAAGGAGACATCGTGGAAACGGGTTCTCATGATGAACTGCTGGCCGAAAAAGGGCTGTATTATGCGATGTGGCGGCAGCAGATTGGGGAGCGGAAAGAGAAGGTGTTTTCGATGAATTAGGAACCTTCATTAATTTTGAAAAATTTTCGTATTTTTGTTACAAATTGTTTCAAAGATGGCCAAAAAATTAGTCCGGTTCGATTGGGCGATGAAGCGGTTGCTTCGTCACAAAGCTAACTTCGACATTCTGGAGGGGTTTCTCACCGAGTTGCTGGGCGAAGAGGTGACCATCAAGCAAGTCCTTGACAGCGAGAGCAATAAGGAAACCGAAGACGATAAACACAACCGGGTGGACATTCTGGTCGAGAATTCAAAGGATGAATTGGTCATCATTGAAGTTCAGAACAGCAATGAATACGACTATTTTCATCGGATGCTATTTGGAACATCCAAAGCCATTACAGAGCATATCAAGGAAGGGCAGCCTTATGCTCAGGTAAAAAAAGTCATTTCAATCACCATTGCTTATTTCGACTTAGGACAAGGAAAAGACTATGTTTACCAGGGTACAACGGTATTTAGGGGCATTCACAAGCACGATATTTTGGCCCTTTCCGGTAAGCAAGTGGAATTGTATAAAAAAAATAATATTCACGAGGTTTATCCGGAGTATTGGGTCATCAAGGTAAGCCAGTTCCATAACCGGGTAAAAGATAAATTAGACGAGTGGATCTACTTCTTCAAAAACGCTGAAATAAAAAGCGGCTTTTCTGCGAAGGGTCTGAAAGAGGTAAATGAGCGATTGGACGAGATGAAATTGAACGAGCAGGATGCAAAAGCCTATAAAAGGTATTTGAAAAACCTTCGGGACATTGCCAGCGAACAGTATACTAAAATGGTGGACGCGCAGGACCTCATAAAGAAAGGCATAAAAGAAGGTGAAGCAAGCAAAGAAACGGAGGCAGTGCTTGGGCTGCACGAAAACGGTGTACCCATTCCAATCATTGCAAAGTCTTTGAAAATAACCGAAGAAAGGGTTATTCAAATTATTGAAAATTGACTCAACTGACGTTTGCTTAATTACTGGTGATAAAGCGGGTTTTTAGGCAATAGGATTTTATATAGGGGGAGTTGACGAGAAACTGGAGTTGGGGGCAATAAAAAAACAACAATTCTTAAATAAAAACAATGAGAAAACTAGTCATTTTTTTCCTGTCTACTCTTTTTTTTTCCTCTTGCCAGGAAGGATCAAAAAAGACACCTGAGTCAACAGCCGTTGCCGCTGATTCATCCGCGATTGCCGATGCGATTCATGGCTTTTATCAATGGTATGATCCATTCGTTCGTGATGAAACAAAAAGCATTGATTTTGTTAAAATTGTGAACAATCATTATGCATTAGACCAGACATTATTAGAAAAATATTTAGCCAATATCAATGCGAGCGGGTTTGTAAGTTCTGAATTTTTAGCTAATGACATGGCTTTTTACAAAGCCTGTGAAAAACTTTGGCAAAACGAAGAAGCAGAAGGCCCACCAAACGGGATGGATGCGAATAGATACTTTTGCGCCCAGGATTGGGATCTTAATTTTTGGACAAAATCACCTGTTCGTATAAAATCAATTGGTGATGATAAAGTTGCTGCAACTTTATACGGCGAGATGGGCGGTAACCCGTTTGAACATAATTTTGAACTGAAAAAGGAAAACGGGAAATGGTTGTTGTCGAAAATCGAGTGCGATATGGGTATCAGTGACCCTGTGGTTGAGGAATTAGCCGCATTTTACACAGGAACGCTACCTTGCCCGGATTGCGATGGAATCACTACCGTACTCACTTTGAATGCGGATGAAAAAAGAACGTTCACTTTGGAAGAAGAATACAAAGGAAAAAAGAACAAAAAAGTTGAATCAAAAGGAACATGGGCAGTTGCCGAAGATATTGTAACCTTGAATCTTGAATCTGGCAACTATAAATATCAAGTCACGGAAGATGGTTTGATTAGTTTGAACGCTGACGGAACAAAGAGAGATTCAAAATCGGCAGAACGGTATTTACTCAAAAAAGTAATGGGTGAATAAAAAGGATTCTGCTCCGCCCGCGTATTGTGTTCGTCAATACGCACCTAAATACAACACGGAAGCTGCTCGTTAGGCTCTCCTGCTGAGGCGGGAGAGCCTAACGAGTTTTCGTTTCAACGACGATGGAACCGGCTCGCCCAGGCTGTTCTTCGCTGAATCAGCGTTCAGCGGTACAACACACCACCATTCACATCTGTTTGGAGTTGTGGCAAAAAATGGCCAAATTTGTATCAACATGTTTTTAAAAGGGAGTCCTGGCGTTGTCCTTCTTTAATTTAAGTGATAAAACGATGTTGATATGACCACCGTAATAAACGTCAGCCTGAATGACCTGAGCAGTCAGTTTATCAGCGACTTAAAGCAAAAATTCGGTCAAACAACCCAAGTTGAAATCCGGCTTCAGGATAAATCTCCTGCCGACGATTTGTTTTCGGAAAATGATTTTTGGCGGGTCATTGACAAAATTGACTGGTCAAAAAAAGGCTCGGAAAACAAAATCAGCCCTGCTGTAAAGATGCTGGCCAAAATGCCCGTGGCAAGTATTTACCTTTTTGCCGACAGACTTTCGGCGAAGCTCTACCACTTGGACACAAGGGCTCACGCAACGGCTTATGCAGCCAATGAACCCGACAAGTTCATATCGGCGGATGATTTTTTATACGCCCGCTGCGCAGTAGTTGCAGAAGGGCAAGCCTATTATGAAAAGGTACTGAATGATCCGTCTCAAATGCCCGACAATATCGTTTTCGAGCCATTATTGTACCTGGCTGACGACGCATTTGAAATGAAAATGGGCATCCCCTTCAATTATATGCCGACGTATAATTATGAAACCCAAAGTAATAAAGCGGGCTGGCAACTGGCTTAAAGCGTATGGCACATAAGAATTCAGACGACAGCGAAGAACTACATCATCTGTACGAAATAGTTGACAAAGTTGACTATGATACGTTCAAGTATGGGATTAGCTGCGGACCTAAAAATATAATTTCTACAACAATCATTATCCTGATTTCAATTGTTAACCTGATTGCTCAATCGGGAGAAAAAATACAAGTAAAATTCACTAAGCACCAAGTTGGATCTGAGATAGAAGTCGGATTGAGTTTTAAAAACCTCACAGAAAAAGAAATTTACATTTCGAGCGATTATCATTATGGAGCATACTCTGAAGAAGACAGTGTCGTTATTTTTGATACTGAATATTACAATAGTCCGAGAGATTGGTTGTTAATGCCCGATTTTAAATTAGAATACAAAAAATTATCTCCCAAAGAAGAATGGACGGTCAAACTATCAAAAAAAAGCAATGGCATAAGAAAAATTTACGTCTCCTTCAACTTTATCGAAGTGGGAGAAGCTATTAATCATGAAGTCGTTAGGAATTTAAGAAATGGATTTATTACCACGAAACAGCTTTATGAAAGCGATTTAGAAGAGAATTTGGAAATAGTACACTTGAAACTTGAATAAAAACAGGCTGGTTTCGTACTGATTTGCCCCGTTCGTGCCGGAAGCCAGGATTTAATTTGTGTGTTTTTTGTAGCCAGGCCAGGCTCTCGGCTTTAACCTGTTTACGGCCAAATACCGTAACGAGCGAGCGATTTCGACGGTGCGGAAGGTTGGTCGCGAGCGAGCTTTTCTACTTCTAAATTTTGCAAGATAAAAAACTTGCATTACCTTGCCTCCTATAAATCCACTCTTGATATGACCACTACAATTGGCATCAATTAATAAAAATGAAATACATCGAAGCCTACCAAACAACTGACAGATTTGATTTTTACAGAGCAGCAGAATACTTAGCAGCAAATAATATTGAATTTCAAAAACTCTATGAATACAGACTTCATGCAGAAACTAACTTTGGATCAGAGGGATACCCTGCCATTTTGAGTGTAAAAGAAAAAGATGCGTCGAAGGCAAATGATTTGTTGATAGAAGGCGGTTTTTTGAATACATATTCAAATCAAGGAAATAATGTCAACATACTACAAGACCAATCAATTTTGGAAAATGACGTTTTCAAAAATGAAATCCAATCAATCCGGGGGAACAACATAAAAGACGTCTTTTATATTTTTGCAAATGAATTCGAATACGACCTCGACTTCATACATTCGGTAGATTTTGCGATAGTTATTAGGTTTAGCAATGACGAATATATGTCTTGGTCTTTTAAAGAAGAGGAAGTCGATTTTGAAAATGACATTTACATTCCTCAATGTTTTGATTTAAGATTTTCAAATATCCTCCCCGAAATAGACAGGAACTACAAAATCGAAAACCTGACACATAATAAATATTGGGAACAACTCCTCAAGGAACCAATAAATGACATCAGAATCTACGCTCAAGAGTTCGAGGAAAATAAGGTTTTCACGGATTTAATTATCAAGACAAGGACAAAAACAGTAGCAATCTATTCAGCTGAAGAGCCAACTGAAAATGAAGAACAATTTGAAGTCAGTCTTTCAATTGGGAATAGCTGGACAATAGTCGTATTTGATGAAGAAACCATAAAAATAAGTGAAAGAATAAAAGAAAACTGATGCTCAACAAAAGCCATATACACATGCCAGCGATCGACTCGCTTTGCCATAAAACGTAATTAGCCAGGTTGGAGCCTGCTACTTTGATGCGTTTACGGCCAATACCAGCTTGCGTCCTTGTGCATAATGCATCGGCTAAATTTTATCTGAATCGCAATCAGCAGCGCCAAGTGCGTAGAAAACATGCGTAGCCGAGGCTCGGTGGTATCGCGGTTGCTCGCCGCTTTCATTCCATCAGAGGCACGTGTAAAAAATCCCGAAGGGATTGAATGTGAATAGCCCCCGATGCAATCGGTGGTAGGGAAATGCACCGAAAGCACGGGAAACCACGATACTGCCGAGCGTAGGCAGTGCATGAAAGCAATAAATAAACTCGATATACAATTACGAGCTGGTCAGCTCTTCATTGGAACCAGCAAACTTGTCGCATGGGAGTCGCCATACAGCGCCCCGACAGGCGTATCGGCTCGCGGTGGGCTGGGTTGCGGGAGAGGGCGCCTATTTTTGCCTGTCAGATACTTTTGAGATGGTTGATTAAGGATCAACAGGCAGATCCAACAGTAATCTTAAGCCTGAAAACCAGGCAAAAATCAGCGGCGAGTCGAGGAGCCAACCTAAACCCAGGCTAAAGATCAACCGTCAGTTTTCCCGACCGTCAAGCTTGAAAACCAGGGCGCATTATGGCGACAGGCCTTTTTGCTTACTTTTTGGGCCAACAAAAAGTAAAAAGAAATCAGATCCAAAGACCAATCGGCTAAATTCCAGCAGGACTCCAGGCAAATGCGCAGACAAAATATGCACAGCCAACACTCGCCGGTAAAGCGGTTGAATATAATACTCTATTTGCAGTGTTGGCCTGCTCCAGTAACAGAAGATAGAATTTGATTTATGTGTGTTCTTTAACCAGGCTGAACCCCACAGCTTTTAACCGTTTCAGGCCAAAACCCGCAACAAACGAGCCGTTTTGACAGAGCGGGCAGTTAACCACCAACTTGTTATTAACCTGTTAAACGCCCAAAAAACAGGGCATCATCAGGATTCCAGATTTAACTTTGTCTTTTAATAATTTAAATCACCATCATGAAAAATACCTGGAACAACCTGATTGCGTTGCTATTCATCACCCTTGCTTTTCATTATCCCGGTTCTTCACAAGGCAGTTTAACGAACGAACTTAAATTTGAAGTGAACAGAGTCAATCCGCCTGTTTCAATTACAAAAGAAAAATTAAAGAAAGCGAATACCTTAATTGAGCTGAATAATGAGGCCAATGATCTTGACCTGTATTTTAAACCATCATGGATAAGAGCATATATTTCAGTGGAGGTTTCGGCAAGCTGCAAAGGCAAAAAAAGGAAAGCGGTAAGCAAAAATGATGCCCTCAGCCAGGAGCAAAAAGACATCATGAATATGGCTGACGCAGGCACGGGCATTTCGGTTCAGATCCAATACATACCGGAAAATACCTTAACCCATAATGATGTTAAGGATCTCAATTTTACATTTACGGTTGATCCTGAAAATGAAGCAAAATATTCCGGCGGGCAGCAAAAACTGAATCAATATCTGATGGAGCATGCCATTTCCAAAATTCCGGATGGAAGTTTCAAAAATTATGATTTAACTGCGATAAAATTCACCATTAACGAAGCAGGAGAAATAATTAATGCACATGTGTTTGAGTCTGTTTACCAGTCCTATAAAAACGAAAAAGTAAACAAATTACTCTTGGAAGCAGTCCGCAGTATGCCATGCTGGGAACCTGCAAAATTTTCGAATGGAATTAAAGTAAAACAGGACTTTGTATTAACGGTTGGAAATATGGAAAGCTGCGTGATCAATCTTTTAAATATCCGCTGATCGGCAGTTGGTTTCCATCGGGCAGGAATTTCGGTTCCAGCAATTCACGATGAAAGACGGCCTGTCCCATTGTACGTCAGATAGCGCCTTCTACCGTAGCTTTTTGCTCGCCGCTTTCATTCCATCGGAGGTAGCGGGAATGACAACCATGAAGTGTTTACCCATCAGGCTTGTCACTCCCGCAGGGAGTCTGCGACAGAAGAACGGCTTTTGATAGGAATCCGTAAATAATGTCGAAGATAATGCCCCGTTACCCTTCCCCCAAGCATCTGCAAAAACTTGAAAAACCTTGAGCGGTTTTGCAGATTCCCTGCGGGAATGACAACCATGGAGTGTTTACCCATCAGGCTTGTCACTCCCAAAACCCGCAATAAACGGCCCTGTAGGTATCGAAATTATTAATCAGGCCTGTTACATCCCCCTCACCTCGCCAGCACCACCGGCTTCGTCACACTGCCCCGCGCTGTTCGCACCGAAATAAAATACACGCCGTCGGCCTGATTCGTCAGATCGAACAACAATTCCAGGCGTTGCCCGCGATGCGTGCTTCGTTGTACACTCCGGCCATCTGCGGCGTACATTTCCACCACCACTGCTTCATCCCGATCAAATGCAATCCGTGCCTGAAATTTCCCGTCAGTGGGGTTGGGCAGCAGCCTGAATTCGTTCAATCCGGTGAGGTCTCCCAGCCCCGTAATGAAATCCACCTCGACCTCCGTTGTAGCGGTACAGCCATTGGCGTCGGTGACGGTAACGGTGTAAATGCCGGGCGCTAATTGTTGCACCGTGGCCGTGGTGTCACCGGTATTCCACAGATAACTCAATGGCGCGTTACCGCCCACCGCGACAGCCGTTGCAGTGCCATTGTTGACATTCTGAGCAGTCGTAGCCGTCGCGCTCACCGTGAGGAAGTCAGTCGTTGGCGGTACTGCTATTTGTAAAGTCACCTCACAGCTTGCCGAGTCCACGACCATTACGGTGTAGCTACCCTCGCAAACGGCAGACCGTGCAGCCTCCCGCGAACCGTCGCTCCAAAGGTAGGCAGTCTGGCCTGCTGCGCCGGTCACGGTCAGTGCAAGATCGGTCGCGCAAGGCGTGCAGTTGGTCGCCGTCACAGCGGCGGCGGCGCTCAGCGAACAGCCGGCATTAGGCGGCGGCAGGTAGCATACTTCCAAAGACCAGTCGGTCAGTTCGCCACCATCGGCAGCCCAGGAATCAAAGACGCGCAAAGTCCAGGCCCCCTCCGGGTCTGTTCCGTTGAAGACCGACAGCGGTGAACGGGGCTGATAGACTCCTCCGTCTGTTGGTGGGCAGGGAATCGTGTTATAGGTCGCTGTTGCCTGGTCGTCGAAGCGGATGTCGAAGTGGTCTTCATCCCAGCAAATAGGCCCCAACAGCGCTGACGTGGTTCCCGAAGGACTGATCAGCGAAAACTGGAGGTCGTTGATCCAATCGTGCGTGCCTTTTAGCACGGGCAGGTTCACATCCGTCACGATACCAGGCATTGGGAATAGGACCGTAGCCAATACCGTTACGGTATCATTGGGGGTGATGGCTAACGGCACATCGGTACTCGCTAATGTCGTACAGGTCACCGCTGCCGTAGTGAATTGATAAACAGGGCTAAATGCGCCTTCTCCACAAGCGTTGAGGGCCTGAACCCGCCAATAGAATGTGCCTCCGTCCGGCAAATTCTCCGGCATCTGGAATTGGTTGACGTTGAGCCCCGATTGTTGAAACAGCACGGGCATGAATTCCGGGTTGTCGGCTATCTGGACGGTGTAGGTCTCGGCCCGGGGCAGCTCGTTCCAGGCCAGCAGGGGACTCAGTTGGGCATTGAAGGCGCCGTTTACGGGCGCTGCCAAAACCACAGGATCAGGCAGGGCCGGGGTGGCGTGGAGCACAAAAGAAGCCGACTGACTGCCTCCGTTGCCGGTTCCGGTCAGTACAAGGGTATAAAGCCCGGGGGCGGCAGCCGATAATCCGCTGATGGTCAACGTGGCCTGTCCTCCGGCGCCGATGGTATCCTGGTCAAAAGCAGCAGCGGCGCCTTCCGGCAAACCAGCGACTTCCAGTCCGACCAAACCCTCAAATCCACCCGTCGTGTCCACGCTCAGCGCAATGCTCAGCACGTCCAATCCGCAGGAACTGATCGCGTTGGGTTCGGTATGCAGCACGAATCCCAGCGCGGGCGCCTCGATGCTGAAGTTGTTGTTGGAAATATCGAAGAAAATGTTCCCGGCACAAACCACCATCACCATAGCCGTGGAGGTGTTGAGGTCGGGTACGTCCACCGGATAAAAACCATTGTTGGCTACACCGGCGGCCAGCACAACAGGATAGGAAAGGCCACCGTCGGTAGAAAGCAAAATGTCCACTTCAGCGCAACTCACCGGCGCCAACTGGGTGTTGGCTACATTCCAATACACCATTTCCTGCCCGCCGGCGGTCCAGGTAATGCCTGTGGCGTCAGGGTTGGTGACGACAAAAGGACCCGCTGCATCGCTGACGGTGACGGCAACACTGGCGTGGCCGGTACAGCCGCCGCCGGGCGCATTGTCACGCACCGAAACGCGGAAATTCATGTCGCGCGCCACGGTGGGCAGCACCTCCCAGGTAAAAGGCCCGTCGTTGAGCAAAGCCGTTAAAGCCGGGAAGTAGCGTGTAGGACTGGGCGAGGGCGAGATGGTTCTGAAATTGGGGCCGCCTGCATTGTCAGGTTGCGGAGGTTGGGGACTTAGCTCGTCGTCGAACTGCTCCCAACAATAGGTGAGGGTATCGCCGTCTGCATCAGTGGCCTCGGCAGTCAGGAAAAACGGCGTGCCCAATGGGATCACATAGGCTTGTCCGCTGTTGGTTACTTCGGGCGCCATGTTATTGAGGGGCGTTTGTTGCCCGCAGGTATTGCCTCCACCGAAGGCGATGAAATTCGACATCTCCTCCAGGTTGTATCCGTGAAAATAGTCGTTGGAGTTGAGCTGCACATTGTCTCCGCAAATCCCGGCATACGCCATGATGGTAGAGCCGCTACCGGGTTCCAGTGCTGTGGGGTCGTTTTCATTGTTGTTGCCGCAGCCTCTGAACGTATGGCTGCCCGCAAATTGGTGGCCGATTTCGTGGGCTACATAATCTATATCGAAAGGGTCGCCTACCGGAGCGCCGCCGCCGGTAACGCCAATGGCTTTGGCGCCGGGATTGCAAACTACGCCGTAGCCTGCCACGCCACCGCCGCCGGTGCCGAACACATGCCCGATGTCGTAGTTTTCGGTGCCGATCAAACTGTCTATGATGGTTTGGTTTTCGCCCAGCATAGCGCCCACATCGTTATTGGTGAAGGGGTCTGTTGAGGCGTCCAGAAAAATGAGGGTGTCGTTGCTGGCCACTAAGTTCATGCGCACGGCGAACTCCCGCTCATATACGCCATTGATCCGGTTCATCGTGGTAACCATAGCACCCAGTACTAAGGGAACGCTACCTCCGTGGAACTGCGCATACTCGCCCGAGCAGGACAGCGCAAGCCGGTAAGTGCGCAGGTTGCAGTCGCCGAAACGACTGTTGCCCTCGGGCGCGAGGTCTGTGTCATCTACGGCGTGTTGCCCGTGGAAAGCGCAGGAAAATGTTTTGTGCGCCGGCGGTACAAAATCCTTTTTCGCATACACCTGATAGAGCCGATCCTGACCCTGATACAGGGGATCAATGAACACGGCGCCGTGGGGTTGGGTAAACAGCATGGCGTGAAAACCCTGTGGTGTGAGGTCGAAGCGGATCGTCATGGTTGGATCGTCGAGTGCGCGCCCCGCGTAAGTGCGGATGCCGGGATAACGCGCGGCCAGACCCTGCTCCATGATGGGCGATTCCCAAACGCCGAAGCGGATGATATCGCCGTTGGGCAGGGGCATTTCCAGTACGGGCGCCCGGTTTTTGGCGGCCTGAGTGCGCTCCATGGGAGCTTGTTCCAGTCGGGTGCGCAGGGTGTTCAGATCCAGCGCAAAGGTGAGGAAGGTTTGCGGTTGGATGCGGCGCTCGCCTGTTTCCTGGTGTACGACAGTGAGCAGTTCAGGCGTCCATAGGGTGGATATTCCGCCGGATTGTGCCGGTGACAACAGGGGCAGGAATAGCAAAACATAGAGCAGTAGAGAACGGTGCATAAGTAGAGGTGCTGATTTGATGATGAGTGAATGAGCTGGTTTTTAATGGAGTGCTTACCTATTGGAAATTTCAGGGATCAAAAGTAGGGTTTGTTGTGGAGAAGTCGGCTATTTATGAAAGGGTGAAATTGGTTGCTTGGGTGACAATTTAGAAGTTGCTGGGAAGAGCGTTTTCCATATTGATGAAATCCTGATCAAGCTCTACGCAAGGTGCGCATTTTGTATTGTGGGGAAGGTGAGCTTGCTGAGGTAGCTGGTGCGCATTTTGTATTGTTGCTGTTTTTTTGTAACAAGCTTTAAAGGTACAAGTAGTTCATTTCCATTGATTTAATTTTAAGCAATTTACTTGTTGTAGAATTTTGATATTTTCTTTACTTTTGTTCAAGCGTTTGGAAAGTACGCATATTAACGCGTTAGCGGGCATTGTAAAACGACAACCTAAACAGACAGAAAAATAGAAAATATGGATATAGCAATTTTGATAGCAAACATCTTGACACTTTTAGCCTTTATTCTTCACACTTTTGTGGGCGACAAAGAACTGAAAGTAAACGAACCGACAGAAGGGAATGACGAAAATTTCCAAAAAAGAGAAAAATGGACAATGGCGAGATGCGGTTGGCATTGGGTTTCGTTTGACTTGTTATTTGCAACAATTG
>JBJXFD010000388.1:0-6804 GCA_046153985.1 Saprospiraceae bacterium | reverse complement strand
AAATTTAAGTTTAGAAAAAGTTCATTTTAATCTTAAAGAAGTATGTGAAAATGTTTTTAAATTATTTAAAAATAAAGCACAGGAAAAAAGTATCGAATATTGTTTTACCCCCGCCTCACTTGGAAATTGGACACTTTACGGGGACGTTTCCCGACTCAATCAAATCCTCGCCAACCTGCTTTCCAATGCCGTTAAATTCACAGAAAAAGGAAGGGTTGATTTTAGATATACCACAAAAGAAGATACCCCGGAGGCAGTCACCCTGCTATTTTCCATAAAAGATACAGGAATTGGAATTCATGAGCTCGAACAGGAAAAGATTTTTGAGTATTTCTCTCAGGCAAACGAGCGTATATCCAGAAATTATGGCGGCACAGGGCTGGGGCTCACCATTTGTAAAAGATTGGTAGAAATACAGGGCGGCAAAATATTTGTGGAAAGCAATGCCGGCCAGGGTTCAATATTTACAGTGGAATTAACTTTTGAAAAAGTCATTCATCCTGCAGATTCAAATGCTAAAAATTCAAGTTTAACCGATGCGTTGTCTGAAGCGCTGCCGGGTATGAAAATTTTAGTGGCGGAAGATCACCACATCAATGCGATGGTCCTGGTTCACCAGTTAGAAAAATGGCAGGCTGCCTGCACCTTAGTAAATGACGGAAAAGAAGCCGTTGAACGCTTAGAAAAGGAACATTTCGACCTCGTACTGATGGACATCTGGATGCCCAATATGGATGGGGTACAGGCTTTGAAAGCCATCCGCCGCATGGATCGCGAAACCTTGCCCAAAACGCCTGTGATTGCATTTACCGCAGACGCTTCGCTTGATTCGATCCGTGGATTCCTCGAAAACGGGTTCGACGATTGCATCACCAAACCTTTCAATCCGAAAAGCCTGTTCCGTATCCTGAAAAAGTACTATACGCCACTTTTACCGCTTCAACAACTTAAACCCGATTTCGCGGCCCTGCCCCTGGAACATTGCCAGATTGATCCAGAAAAAAGCAAATTGTTCCATGAGGTCGAATTTGTCGTTCCCGCCGATGTCGTAGCAGGCCCCAAAACCGGCGTCTAAGGCCAATTGGATGGCAGCTTCCTTTCCGCGTGCACTGTCTCCTGCCACGAAGGCATCAATGGCCTGATTGCCGTAGTTGGGATTTTGCATGTTGTTGAATCCGGTGGTGTTGAAGCATTTCACCACATCGGTTGCTTCGGTATTGGCAAGAATGGCGTCGGCGGTATTGCTGAACCCAAGCGGGCCCCTGTTCCCCACGATATTCATGGCGTCAATGATGATTTTGCCGCCTGTTTCGCCCAGCGATTGGGCGACCCTTGCCGCGGCGGTGGCCGGCGCGGCGATGAGGATGACGTCGGCAGCATTCACTGCTTCCTGAACGTGTTGCACGGTGGTATTGGGGTTGGAGAGCAAAGCAGCGCCTTTAAAACTTTGAGTGTCCTGAACGCCCAGAAAAATGTGGTGCCCGGCTTTCGCCCATTGCGTGGCCAAGGCGCCACCGACGTTGCCCGTACCGATAATTGCGATATTCATGTTGATATTTCGTTTGAAGTAATCAATTCTGTGCGCCCGAGGATGGTGGCGACGTTTGTATGAACGACGGTTTGGCCGTTTTGTTCTAAGAACCAAAAAAGTCTGCTTACTTTATCCCACCTCTTTACTACCTTTCGCTCCATTTGTTCCTGGTTTATTGAATCCAATTACAAACCCTGTACATGAGGAACCTGCTACTCCGTTGGTTTTGCGTAACTTTGCTACCCTTTCAGCTGCACGCCCAGTCGGACACCCTGCCGCAACTCAACCGCCTGCTGACGTCAGACCTGAGCACGCCCGCAGACACCGGGATGCTTGGCAAAGTCCTGTCCGGCACCCGCAACCTGCAGGATCCCGCCGACCTGCCCATCGGGATCTACGTGGTGACCAAAGAAGAAATCCGGCGCAACAACTGCATCACGCTGGCCGATGTGCTCAAAAACCTGCCGGGATTCCGCGTATCGCAACCCGGATCGGCTGACCTGGGCGAAACCTTCCTCATGCGCGGCGTTTTGGGGAATGCTTACACCCGCATCCTCATCAACGACATCCCGATTCGCACCGGCAACCTGAGGGGCATGCCGCTTGGCGCACAACTGCCCATCCGCCAGGCCGAGCGCATCGAAATCATTTACGGCCCCGCTGCTGATATGTACGACCCCGCCGCCGCCGCCGGCGTCATCAACATCATCCTGCAACAAACCGAACGCCCTGCTTACGCTGAAGCTGACCTTTTTGTGGGCGTATCGGGCTACACCGACATCAATGTTGCCTTTGGTGGCAAAATCGGCACCAGCAAACGCGGTTTGCGCTACCGGCTTTACGGCAGCCATACCCGTGCCAACAGACAACCGATTGACATTTTATTGCCTTTTAACCCGGCAAACTATGCGGTAGATACCCTTTTGCTCCTTCAAAACAGCAATTACCTGCCCGTCAACGCCTTCACCTATACTCCCTACATCGGCGATCTGCCCTTCGAAAGCCGTCAATTGGGGGTGGATTTGCAGTGGCGGGGCTGGCAATTTGCGGCAAGCACCCACTACCGCCGCGACCATAGTGCGCTGGGACGGCAACCCGGTGCGGTTTCTTATGCCGACAACGGCACGTTTACGGGGGAAAGCTTCAGCCAGGGGGCCGTCAGCTACGCCAAAACCTTTCGGCGGGGTTTCAGCCTGCGCGTGATGGCAAGCACCATTAATTACGAACAAGACCCGCAGGGATCCATCATATACGTGGAGTCGGCACTCCATCAGGATCTGCGCAACGCAACCCGGGTCTATGCCAACGGCGACGATGTACTGGCAGATTCTTTGAGTCGCTATGTTTTTAACCGCTATTTTTCGGGCAGGCGCTACAGCGATGTGACGGCTTTCTCCTTTCGATTGGAACCCATTTTATTTTACCAGCCGTTTTCCTGGCTTCAGGTCACTGCCGGTTGGGTTGGGCAGGTACAGGAAGGCGACACCGAATATTTCCTGACCCGGCCTTACGCAGTGAATCAATCCAAGTTGGAAGACACCAAATATTACCACTTCTACAGCCGGGGCGAACAGAGCCTTTTTTCGCAGTTTTTTGCGCATTGGCCCCGGTTGAGTTTGCTGGCTGGCCTGCGCCGCTACAATCCGGAGTTTGGGGAAACCCGGAATTTGTCGCGATTTGCCGCGATGTACAAACCCGCCAGCTCCCTGCGGATGCGGGTTGGCTACGGGGAAGCTGCGCTGCCTCCCTATGCCAGCTACGACTCGGATACTTATGTTGTCCAAAATTATGGAGGTCAGCAAAATCCCTTCGGCTACTTAGAAAATTTTGAGATTTTTTTAGAGCCCGAGTTATTCAACAACTGGGAAGCCGCCCTGAACTGGCGCTCCCGCCGGAATTGGGAGATAGAACTCAACTGGCACCGGCAGGTCGCCAGCCAACTCATTGCGCCGCTGCCGCTGCAACTCGACGATCCGGCTGCGCTCCTTTTTCCTATACGGGTGTACGCCAATCAAGCCGGCGAGCTCCACTGGCAGGCCTGGGGACTGAACCTGACCCGGCGGAACATCGGCGTCAGCAAAGAAAGCTTTTTCAGCCTGCAGTTCCAGCGGGGGAAAGGCCGGGAAATCCTGTCGGACGGCCGCGAATTGCCTTTTGTGCGCGAAATGCCCCGCTGGCTGATCCAGGCCAACGTTTTTGCGCGGATTGCGCGCGGCATTCATTTACAAATCAACCAGCAATACCTTTCCGGAATGTTTCACCGCTCGTTCGCGGACCCCGATGCAACGACCACGCGGAGTGCGCTCAATTATCAATTTCCATTCTACAACCTCGACTTAATCGGGCATTTGCGGATCACGGATCAGGTGCAGTTCACGTTCAAAATGAAAAATGTAACCAGCGCCAACTATGCCGGCCTGAGTGGCGGCGGTCGCGACGACCTTTTGTTCAACCCCCAACGCGGGCGAACTACGTTTATTGGATTATCTTACCGGATGAAATAGAAAAACCATGAGCCGTTGGTTCCTTTTTACAGCCTGCTTTTTTGGCCTGCTTCCCGCCGGAGCCGCTCAATCCTGCATTTCGGAGGCATTGGCGCTGACAGATTCCATCCGCATTACAGATGCCCTGGAAGATTGCCTGCGCACCGCCCGCCAAAATAACGACGCACAAGCCATAGTGGCCGGCGCCGGCGCGCTCGCCATGCACTTCCGGGGGAACCACCTGCAACAATTAGGCTATTGGTTAGAAGCGGAGCGATACCTGAGTAAAAACGACGATGGCAGCGCCTCGCACCGCCAGATCTTACAGCAGATCGCCGACGTTTACCGCGCAGAAGGCATTGCCGGAAAGGCGCTGAATTACTACCAGGCTGCCTGGAACCGTCTGCCAGATGCCAACTGGACCCTTGAACGGGAAGCCCTGCTGAAGGGCATCGCCGCCATGTACGAAAAGCTCGACCGCGCCCAGGATGCCCGGGCGGCGTACGAAGAACTGCTGGACCACTACACCCTAAGCGGGCAACAACAACAAATGACCAAAGCGCTGCAACAATTGGCTGCCCTGAGCGAAGTGACCGGCCAATACACCGAGGCGCGCAACTGCTACACGCGCTTAGAAACCCTGGCGCGCAGCAACGGGCAATTGCCGGAGCTGGCAGCCGCGCTCAACAACATCGGCTACACCTACCACCGGGAAAACAAAACGCAGGATGCTTTTCGCTATTTTCAGGTGACCTATGAATTGCGCAAATACCTGCCACTCAAAGAACAACTCAACCTGTACCACAACCTCGCCATTTCGGCTTTCAACCGGAGCCATGAGGACATGGCGTTAAAATACATCGAAGAGGCCCGCGAAACCCTGCAACCTTCCGAACTTGAACGGGCAAAACTCGACCACTTAGCCGCCGCGATTTGTCTGCGGCAAGGCGATTTTGTGCGGGCGCTGCGCTATTTTGAATCGGCCCGCAACAAAGCGCAAAAAGACCGGGCGCTGCTAAGCCAGGTTTACCGCACCGGCGCCGACATCCACCAGGCGCGCTACGAGCTGACCCAGGCCATTGATTATTACCAGCAACACATCCGCATCGAAGAGGCGCTGGAAGCGGAAGCAGAGCTGCGCAGGCGGGAAATAGAGCGGCAGTTGGCACAAATGGAGCGCAAAGAAAAAGAAATCCAGTTGCTCTTGGCCGACCAGGAAGTGCAGTCGCTGGCCATCCGGCAATTGCAAGCCGACAACGAGCGCATCCGGATCAACGCCGATAAAGCGGAACTCCAGGCTGCCAACCGCGAAAACGACCTGCGCCTGCTGCGCCAGCAACAGGAAATCAACACCATTCGCCTGCAAAACGAACAATTGGCCGCCCAGCGCACCCGCTCGGAACTGAAATTGGCGAGCGAACAACTCCGCAGCGCTTTGGCCGACCGCAACCTCGCCGAAGTGACCCAGCAGGAAGCGCTCCGACGATTAGAAATGGAAGAACAGGAGCGCGACGCCGCCCGCCAGATTGACCTGCTGAACAAAGACAAAGCCATCAGCGAATTAGAACTGGAGCGCCAGCGCAATTTCCAGCGCTACGCCTACCTGCTTGGCGCTGCATTCGTGGTTATTATGTTGCTGATTGGCGGCGCCTGGTACCTCTCGCGGCGCAACAACCGCCTGCTGGCCCGCAAAAACCAGGAAGTGGAAGCCGAACGCCACAAGTCGGACGCCCTGCTGCTCAACATCCTGCCCGGCGAAACCGCCCGCGAGCTGAAAGAAACCGGCCAGGCTGCCCCGCGCGGCTACCCCGAAGCCACCGTGTTGTTCACCGATTTCAGCGATTTTACGAGTCTGGCCAGCCGGATGTCGCCCGAAGAATTGTTGGCCGAACTGAACGAATGCTTCATCCGCTTCGACGAAATTGTCGAAAGCCACGGCATGGAAAAAATCAAAGTGATCGGCGATTCCTACATGTGCGTGGGCGGCGTGCCCTCTCCCCTGCCCCACCACGCCTTAGCCGCCGTCGCTGCCGCCTTGGACATGCAGGCTTTCATCGAAGCCCGCTACCACGAACACCTCGCTTCCGGTCGCCCCTACTGGCGCATGCGCGTGGGCATCCACACCGGCCCGGTCGTGGCCGGCGTGGTCGGCAAACACAAATTTTCGTTTGACATCTGGGGCGATACGGTGAATTTGGCCAGTCGGCTGGAAGGCGCCGGGGAATCGGGCCGGATTAATTTATCGGGGGAGACTTATGCATTGGTGAAGGGGGAGTATGAATGTCAGTATCGGGGGGAGTTGGAGGTGAAGGGGAAGGGACGGGTTGGGATGTATTTTGTGGGGTGAGGGGTAAGAATGAGTCCCTGTTGCAAAGGCTTGCTTTAGTCGGGCAAATTCTTTATTTTTGTGTTAATGAACATACTACTGGACATTTTTACCAGCTTAATGAGGTTGGTTAATTTAGGCGCTAACTTCCGGTTACCTCCTAAATTTTCCATAGGTAAGTTAGGAGGTAACCGGAAGTTTAATGTCGTCAACTTAACGAGGTGAACGACCCTGCAAGGGTCAAATGTGAATAGCCCCCGATGCAATCGGGGGAAAAGTGGAAATTGTGAGGTAACGGGCAACCCCGAATGGGGTTGAATATTGAATATCAGGGCGTGACGTATTACATTCAACCCCATTCGGGGTTGCCCGTTACAATTCCTTTATGACCTACCCCCGATTGCATCGGGGGCTATTCACCTTCAACCACTTCGTGGTTATTGTTCGCTAAGTTGACGACATTA
>JBJXFD010000374.1:0-6569 GCA_046153985.1 Saprospiraceae bacterium | reverse complement strand
TCCTTTGTATTCGTAACCCCCTGATACACCCGAGCCGCCGATTTCCATAACGGCGGATACGCCTGTATTAAAATCAATATAGTGCTCGACTTCTAAGGAATTGGTTTCCAGTACCGAGACAACAGATTCGCGGCTAATAGTTGGGCCGGCGCTGAGGGAAAGCGATTCGATGAGTTCATTGTTGGGGTTGTTTTTATTGGCATTGTTTTGGGCCAACACTTTTTCCCATACATCTGCCTGATTTTGAGCTAGGTTGCGTTCGCGCACACCATTCGCTGGATTGTCGGCAATTGCTTTCTGGGCAACTATATCTTTCTGAATTTGCTCCTCGCTCCACGTAAACCAACGTGGATTGCCGGTAGGGCTGTAAATCAGACCTGTATCTATTTTAGACAGGCAGGTATTCTGATCAATTGTAACATGGCTGTAGATTCCGTAATTCAAATCCGTACCGTAACCGACGAACACATCGCCGCTGCCCTCAAGTCCCGTCATCGCATTGGTGGAAAGTCCCTGACTAGTCGTCACACAAGTTTGTTTGCTATTGGTTTTGATTGCCAGATCCCCTGCCGTGATACCGGCGCTGAAGGTGACAGAAAACTCGTAATCCACGGTTGCAATAAAGCCAATTGAGCCGGCTACCCCCAGTTTTACGTCCACGTTGGCGGAATTGGATCCGTCTTCTGCATAGGTATCCACAAACTCCCGGCAGGTGGTTTTGGTTTCCTGAAAATCGCTGAAACTGCCATCGCCAGGAGGTGCGTGCAAAACAAGGTAGGGAATTCGGGGTTGTACGGTGTTGCCTAAAACGGGAACGGATGAATCAATAGCACCCTTCACGACGAAGGGAATATTCAGATTGAAATTATAGGACTGTGGGCCTGTAACGTTAATATCAGCGGTTACAATGTTGCCCAGACTCGCATACTGGTTAAATGTTGCGGTTAATTTTAAGGTTTGTGGCGATAAGCCCATAAAGGTTGGCCACCAAGTCGCGAGTTCAGCGCCCGGATGCGAAGTAGATGAAACAGCATAACCTACTTGTATAAAAGTTTGAATCAGCCTGCTAGAATTTGCCTTTGGGCGAAAAGTAACAGTTATTTCCACCGGGACGCCGGCAGTAGCCAGAAAGCGCTTGTTCGGTTCAAAGTTCATGGTAGTTTGCTGGGCTTCCCCCCAACCATAAGTCACATTGGCTGGGGAAGCGTATAGAACTGCTCGTGCCGAGCATGCTCCGTCCTGACCCGGCACCGAGACCGATAGGGTGTCTCCCACGGCAGTCACATAAGTCCATTGTGCCTTTGTTTCAGTCTGGCTGATAAAAAAAGTAAATACGAGCACCGCCAGTGCGCCTGCATTTTTGTTGAAATTGAAAAAATTTCTCATTGTTAGCATTGTTTGTTTGTGTGTGAATGATAGCAGTAAATGATTCCTTTCAGAACTGCGACAAAGGTGTGGGCAGGGTGGGGCAGCGGGCTGGTAATCGCGTTTCAAAAACAGGTAATCTGGTTTCACGAACACAAAAAAAAACGGGTAATCTGGTTGCATGCAACCAAATTACCCGCATGGTAAAATATTGATTTTCAGTTATTTACGGGTTGTGCTGGGCGCAACTCCAAATTCTTCCTGATACAATTTTGTAAAATACGAAGGGTCTTTAAAACCAACCTGCCAGGCGGCCTCTGCCACGTTGGCGGCGCCACTTTCGAGCAGCGTCCTGGCCTTGTTCAGACGGTGCGAACGGATGAGATCGGAAGGCGCGATGTCTGTCAGGGCCTTCATTTTGCGGAACAGCTGGGAGCGGCTCATCCCGATTTTTTGACATAATTGCGGGAGCCCGAAATCTTCCTCTGAATAATGCGCTTCGATGACAACGCGCACCTTTTGAAGGAAGGCATCTTCCACCTCAACGGCGGCCGCAGGAGCCGCGTTTGTTTCCGTCGCCAGTATTTGCTGCTGATATTTCAATTGCAATTTCCGCCGCGATTCGAGGAGGTTTTCAAGCGTTACCAGCAATTCTTCCTGATGAAAAGGTTTGGCAAGGTAAGCGTCTGCCCCACGTCGAAGTCCGGTCAGGCGACTTTGTACATCTGCTTTGGCCGTCAACAGGATGATAGGGATATGGCTCGTGCGTTCGTCATTTTTTAGGGTTTCCACCACCTCGAAACCGTCTTTGAAAGACATCATCACGTCGCTTATGATCAGGTCGGGGATGGTTTCCAGGGCTTTGTCTATACCAGCCTGACCGTTGTAGGCGAAATCGAGGCTGTATTGATCTTTAAGACAAACATTCAGGTATTCTACCACATCCGGGTTGTCTTCGATCAAAAGCACCGTTTGTCTAGTGAGGGTCTGACTTGAAGTCAGACCCTCACTCAGCGGAGTGCTATTGACCGGGTGACTCGAAGTCACCCGGTCAATAAGTACCGGTTTTTCCTCGAAAGCACTGCTGTTGGTTATCGGCAATTTTACCATAAACGTACTGCCCACGCCTACCGTACTTTCCACCGAGATCTCGCCGCCCATGGCTTTCACCAGTTCGCGGGTCAGAGAAAGCCCAATGCCCGTTCCACCCGCCTTGGCATGCTCCTGATTTCGGGCCTGGAAAAAGCGATCGAACACGTGTGGCAGTTCATCTGGTGGAATGCCTGCACCGGAGTCCGTGACGGAAATGTGGAAATATTGGCCTTCCAGATTGGCGCGCAGGACAACCTTTCCGCCGGAGGGGGTAAATTTGATTGCGTTGGACAATAGGTTGTGAATGATCTGTAAGAACCGTTCAGGGTCGTAGTCCATCACGATCTTTGCCTGATCGCTTTCGACACGGAGCATCAGGTTTTGGGCATTAGCCAGTGAATGCAGGCTTTCGGCTATATACCGGATGAATGTCAAAATGTCGCCCTGTATGTAGTTCATTTTCAGGGCGTTCGTTTCCAATTTGGAAAGGTCGAGGATCTGGTTGACGAGCCGCAGGAGGTTTTCACCGCTGCGTTTAATCAGCGAGACAGGTTGGGCAATAGTGAGGGGGTGACTTGAAGTCACCCCCTCACTTAATACGCGCTCCGACATACCGAGAATCACCGTCAGCGGTGTTCGGAATTCATGGGTGATATTGGTGAAAAAGCGACTTTTGAAATCGTCGAGTTCCTGAAGCCGCAGTTTTTCCTGTTCAGAAAATCGCTGGCGGAGCAGGTGTTGATAGTACCACCAAATGCCCGCGACTGCCAGAGCAAGGTACAGCAGATATGCCCACCAGGAAGCCCACCAGGGCGGACGGATAGTGAACCGCAATTCGGCGGGTTGTTCACTCCAGAAGCCGTCGTTGTTGCTGCCCAGTACTTTGAAGGTGTAAGTCCCGGGGGCGAGGTTGGCGAATTGTATGCTGTTTTTGTTACCCAGCGATACCCAGTCCTTGTCAACGCCCATGAGTTGGTAGCGATATTGATTTTGCGCGGGATTGGTGAATTCGAGGGCCGCGAAATCGAAATTGAGGAGGTTTTGGTTGTAGGAAAGGCTGATGGACGATTTACCCGAGATGTCGAATGGCTGATTATTAACCTGTAGGCCGACGATATGGGTTAAGGGCACCTGTTCGTTGAATCGCAGACTGTCGGGATGGAACACGGTCAGGCCTTTTACGCCGCCGAAAATCATCGTGCCGTCCCGCATTTTCAGATAACTCGAACTGTTGAACTCATTGTCCTGCAAGCCGTCGGCCACCGTAAAATTTTTGGTCGTCTCTGCCCGGACGTCGAAGCGGCACAGTCCTTTGTTGGTGCTCAGCCAGATAAAACCGGATTCCGTACCAGGTTTGACGTTTTCTGCCAGAATGCCATACACGACATTGTCGGGCAGCCCTTGCTCTTTTTTATAGTGTTTCCATTGCCCTGATTGTTTGTCAAGACGGTTGAGTCCGCCGGTCTTGGTACCTACCCAGAGGTACTGCCGGGGTTCGAGCGGGTCGTCGGCAACGCTCAGTACGATATTATTGCTGAGCGAGGACTGATTGGCCGGGTTGTTCCGAAAATATTCGAAGCGATAGCCTGACTTGTCCGGAGTGGCTTTGGTCAATCCTTCGAAGCCAAAGAGCCATACGACGCCATTGACATCTTCGTACAAATAGTGGGAATAATCGGTTGCCTTTTTCTGCGGCGTGTCGAAAAGATACTCCGAGCTGGTCTTCGTTCGGGGGTCAAATTTGCGCAAGCCGGTTTTGCCGGTGCTCAGCAGGGCGCCGCTGCGGTCGCACAACAATCCAACGCCACGCCAGGGAAAGGTTTGCAGGGATTTTGTCACAGCATCCATTCGGTACAGCAGGGAATCGGCGTGGCTCAAGGACCATCCGTTGCCGGCCGCGTCGAAGCATACGGCAAGACGCCCGACCGAATTGTTGTCAAATGGGTGGAAGTTGCCAAAAAAATCAACATTAGGCGCCTGATGATCAAAGGTTTTGGAACGGTATTTTATCTGAGGGGATTCGATACCATACAACCCTCCATTGGGTGCTTCTACCACGATACGTTGCGAGATATCCGGAAGGCAGGTCTTAAATTTTGCTGCTTTATCATTCAGTTTGATGATGCCAAAACCATTTGTGCCAATCCAGCACACCCCACTTTGGTCAAAGAGCAATTTGGTGCAATACGCATATTCGCCTTTTAATAAAAAAGCATCGGTCTTGATTTCTAATTCCGGATTACCCCGGTTAAATAAAGCAGATACCTGCCATTTTTGAATGGATTTATCCCGAAATGTCCATAAATATCCCGCCGAATCAAACGTAAAAACGGAGCGCGGAAAAACCGGATTGAAATGATCCCTGTAGTCCCTGACGCCGGAGTCGGATATCCAAACCCAATCTAAAAGATCGGAAGGCAGTTTTCCGATTATTAATATCTCACCGACTTTATTTTCTGCAATGCTCCGGACTTCAAAATCCGGCATGACGTATACGGGAAAAACCTTTTCCGTGGCGGGGTCGAAGCGGAACAGCCCATGATTGGTGCCGATCAACAATTTTTGATTTTTAGCATGGAACATGCTTGCAGCCTGCAACCGTGGTTCTGATCCTCCGTCTGCACGTTGCAAAGCAATGTGGCGGCAAGGTAATATTATGGTTGCATCGCCAGTTGTCACGGCTTTTTCCAGCAAGCCTTCGGGTAAGCCTATTTTCCAGATATGGAATTCGTCAGTTAGCCAAACGGTGCCATCCGGCGTTTCTGTAAAATAAGCATACACCTGACTGGACACTGGTTTTCCTTCATGTATCACATGAAAAAAGCGCCCACTATTGGGATCGAACACTTCCAGCTGGCCGGGTGTGCTGATCCAAATCAACCCGCGGTGATCTTCAAACAAGCTGGTTATCTCGCTGCCGCCGATGGCGAAGGGGTTGTACGGATCGGGAGAAAAAACCTCGAACCGGGTGCCGTCGTAGCGGTTCAGCCCGTCATTGGTGGCTATCCAGATGAAGCCGTTCCTGCTTTGAAGGATATCGAACACCATGCCCTGCGAGAGGCCATCCGCTGTGGTGAGCAGCTGATAGTTGGGGGTGGTTTGGGTGTGCAGCTTATAAGTGCACAGGAACAGGAACAGTAGAATTGTATTTTTCAAACTGGAAGAAGCGCAAAGCCGACGCAATTTCAAGCCTTTTTATGAGAATGAGATAAAAAAATACCCCTGCCGAACCGAAGTCCGACAAGGGCAATATTGCTATCAATGATTTTTTTTCTATTCCACGATGACCTTCTTCACAAAAATCTGTCCCTCTGAACGCGCCTGCAGGATATAGATTCCTTTTGGCAAACCGCTCAGGTTCAGTTGAGTATTTGAAGCCGCGGCGCCTAGTATAGAGTGGTATTTATCACAAAGGTCGTCTCTCGGTTTTGAGATTTGATTAACTTAATGGGTGTGAGCAACACCATCCCTTTAATAATGGACTTGGTATTGATGAGCTGATTTAGATTTTCTTGCTTCATTTATTTTGATGAAAAACAGAGAAAATACTAT
Source organism: Saprospiraceae bacterium (assembly GCA_046153985.1). GTDB lineage: Bacteria > Bacteroidota > Bacteroidia > Chitinophagales > Saprospiraceae > JABWAJ01. The sequence continues at coordinate 560 of JBJXFD010000374.1, read as the reverse complement.
TATCTCTATTCGGTTTTTGGCAATGCCGTGTATTCAATTTTCTATCAAATTGATGACTGCCCAGTTTCACACCAAGGCAAAACTTGACAATCATCAATTGTAATGATATTATTAATCCGTCACTTCCACCAACTCCCAAAGTTCTTGGTTGGTGATTTCTCTCAATTCGCGCAACTTAGCAGTGAAAGCATTGTAGTCTTCTTTTGGAAAGAGTTTTTTGAATTCATCTGCCCCGTTTATTTTGCCACTTGCCCATGATAGTGCTTGATCAAATGTCGCAAAACTAAAAGTCACCGTAAAGTCATTGTCTCCCATCACATTTGTTTGGTAGGTACGATCCCATACATTAAATCCTTTCAGTTTACCCGCTTTGATACACTCTTCCATGACCAACTTCCAAGTTTCTAGATTTTTGACATAAGCATCATACATACCTGGTTTTATTTTGACAAGATTGAGTTGTACATATTCGCCTGGCAGAGAAATTGAAGGCGTAGTACCCCTTTTGTAGTGGTAAAGATCTGTGGCTACGATAGAACTATTGTTATTCAATGAAGTCA
>JBJXFD010000072.1:0-6183 GCA_046153985.1 Saprospiraceae bacterium | reverse complement strand
ACGGAAGTTTCTTTGTAAAGATACTGGATTAGATGATCAGATGTAAGGTTTTGCTCCATAAGGTGTTGCTTGTGAGAAGATCAAAATCAAAAATCACTGATCTAACTAAAAAATTCGCCCGCTTATTGCATAGTTCCATTTTTTTTTGATAAAGGCTTTATTTCACCCGGTACCAGGTTTGGGTTCGGAAAATGCCCGACCAGTGTTTGCCGCGTACTTTCAGCTCGTCGGGCTTGCCTTCTTCAAACCAAACGCTGCAGGAATATTCGCTTCCACTTTCCGGATCGAGGATGGTTCCGTTTTTCCAGTAGTACTTGTATTTTTCCAGCCCCTCTACAATGAGCATACCCAACAGCAGTTTTCCTTTTTTATTCCCGGGGCATTTTTCGCAGACTGTGTCGGGGGTTCTTTTCAGTAATTTGACCAATTTTCCATGAAACTTGCCGTTTTGCTCATAAATCTCTAAGTGGGATTTGGCATCGCCGGTTTTGTCATCAATGGTTTTCCAAATGCCGACAGGCGAGGATTGTGCACTCAACACGGCGCACAGGAATATGGCTGCAACCAGCCCCAAAAAGCGCTTCATAAAGGTTGTTTTATGTTTAGTTTGAAAATAAATTCTACCACATAGGAATACGATTTTTTAATTTTTACCACATAGAGCACAACTTGTCCCGACTTGGCGGGATAGGACACATAGTACAGGGAAGCCGCCTATGTGTCCTATGTGAAAACCTCTATTGTGAACTATGTGGTAAAAAATCGGATGAAGGACTCCAAAACACCTCATCAAAGTTGCATACCTGATCATTTTCCACCCGCACACCTTCCTGCTCCAGCAATTCCTGCATCATGGTGGGTGTCGGAAAATGATGCCGCCCGCTAAGTTCCCCTTTTCTGTTAACGACCCGATGCGCCGGCACAGCATCGCCGAGGAAACTTTTATTCAGCGCCCAACCCACCATGCGCGCGGCGCCTAAGGCCAAATGGTCGGCAATGGCCCCGTAAGTGGTGATGCGCCCGCGTGGAATCCGCCGCGTCACTTCGTACACTTGTTCAAAGTAGGTTGGTTCCGACATATTTTTACTAATTTTGTTCCCCATACTACGATCTGTTGTGCTGAAAATCAAAGTTAAAGCAAATTCAATTACGAACCTGACCGATGCGCGTTATTTTGCAGCCCGGGAAGTGACCTGGATGGGGTTCTGCCTCGACCCGGCCTCGGACGAATATGTGGCGCCGCAAAAAGTGAGCGCTATGTGCGAATGGCTCGACAGCGTTAAATTTGTGGGCGAATTTCCTTTAGCCGACGCCGTAGAGGTGCTTGAAATGGCTGAACAACTGAACCTGCACGCCGTACAGGTACACCGCTTCACCGAGGCGGACGACCTAAACGAATTGCAACGCCGCATCCCGGTGATCCAGGAAGTGGTGCTGGCGGCTGATGAAGATCCCTTCGCTTTATCCGACTGGATGAACAGCCGGGCTGGCGCTGTGGAAGCTTTTTTATTGGATTTTGGAAAAAACCGGATCGGCTGGAACGAAAATCCGGGTTGGCAGGAATGGCTCAAAACCGCCTGCAAAAACCATCCGGTGATCCTGAATATGGATTTCGCCCCGGATACGCTTCCGGAAATTTTGAATACCTTGCCCTTGTATGGATTGGCTGTGCATGGGGGCGAGGAGGAAAAAACCGGAATAAAATCTTTTGATGAATTGGACAGCCTGCTTGAGTTCCTGGAACTCCCTGAAGAACACGCTGTTGAACAACCATAAATTACAGACTATGAGCCGGATATTATTGGTCTGCCTGCTCGCTACTACCTGGCAGGTCGCTACCGCACAAAACGTAAAGGAAGAACCGCTCATCAAAGAAATGATGCAGCAATTCGAAGCCAGTAACCGCAACCGGGCAACGGTGTCGGGCTGGCGCATTCAACTCTTAGCCACCACTGACCGCCAGAAATTGGACAACGTGCGGCAAACTTTTCAATACCGCTATCCGAACATCCCGGTGGACTGGATCCACGACCCACCTTACTACAAGCTCCGGGCCGGCGCTTTTTTTACCAAATTGGATGCGATGCGGCTGAAGCACATCCTGGAAAAGGAATACTCCGGGATTTATTTGGTGAAGGATGAGAAGATTAAGACGGTTGAGTTGGTGCAGTCGTACTGAGGGCTCACCACACCACTTTTTTCCCATTTTCATACAACACAAACCGGTCTTTGGGTTCTTTGAAAGCCAGTGCTTGATTCATGCCAAACTTGCACGCACTTCGGATATTCAGGCCACGAGCAATGCGACTGTAAAAGCCGGTAGCAAATGCAATGGCGGCATCGTCACGCACAGCCCAACTGGTGCCGATGACGTAGGGAACTACCTGTGCTAATGCCTGAGCCTGGGCTTCTGAATAGCAAGAGTTGAAGAGGACTACATTGATTGGGACATTTTCGTCATTAACTATCGTTTCAAAAATACTCTTTACAACATCGGTACCCACAAAAAAAGGATTGCGTTTTGACTCATCGTACAGAATGATTCCAGTGTCGTCCTGTGGCGCTTGCTGTCCATTGTCTCCACCCAGATTGAGACCACGATGGATCACGTCTTGTAATTCCGGGTTGCTTTTTTCTCCATGGCCCGAAAAGTGAACGATGGTTGGTCTTTCGTCGTACAGGTATTCCTGAAACTCTGACAAAGTCACGGCTTTCTTAGAACGGATGCGGAAAGAGGCAGCGTTGTCGCTTTCCTGAATCTTGGTAGAAATGCGGCTATGTTCCAGATCAACCTGAAGAATGCCGGTGCCGGAAGGATTCGAAGCCAAAATGAGGATTGTTGTGGGTTCTTTGGGTGGAATTGGTGAAGTTGGTTCTGGAACAGGCTCCGGTTTTGGCACAACAACAACAGGCTCCGGGATGTCCATTTCAACGCTCATTTCCGGGTCCGTAATGTCGCCAAGATAGCTTTGCAGGGCAGAGGTCACCTGAGCACGGGTACGAGCATAAAACTCAGACCCTACCACGCCGTTGGAATTGTCTTTTTCATTTTTGTGGTAGCGGCTGGATTGCAGGGTTACGTTGTCGGATAGGTCGTTGTCCCTAAGCTTATCGGCCACTAAAAACAGGGCATCGATGGCTTTTTCCAGATCGCCTTTCGCAATCATGCTGCGAATGTCTTTGATTTTGATGGTCATGATACTGTTTTCGATTAAGAAGTTTTTCCAGTGTTTGATGCGACAAAGTAATATGAAATATTCTAAACTACTTCCTCTTAGCAAATGTGGCTTTTTTCCAGTTGCACGAAGTTCGTCAAAATCTACGGTTACACTACTGCCAAATGCTTTGGGCTTAATTAATTCAACTTTCCCTTTTAGTTCAAGTAACTTCCTTTGAACTATTCCAATTATAATGTCGTCTGTATGAAAACCTTCCCAATCTTGAATGTCTTCTACATCTTTACGGATTTGTTTTTCAGCACTTAGGACATAGTTCCGGATAGAAATATTTAACTTTTCCAAGTCGACACCATGTGCTATTTTCGTTTCTTTCAGCACTTCTTTTATCAATCCATTTATGTCTTGAATTTTCTTCAGCATGAGAAGCCTATCTATGAGCAGACGGTTGAATTTATATGTTTGTAAAATTGCACATTTTCTTGCTTATGCAAGAGGTGTTATAAAAATTTCCTTTGCGTCCGTCGCATGAAATAGGGTTAAATATCTATCTGTCTAGTAGCATATACGCTTGCACAAGGTTAAGAAGCTGATTGTTGTCACGTAGAAAACCCCGACAGGGGTTGAATGTGAATAGCCCCGAATGCAATTCGGGGTCAATGGTAAGTCGTGCTTGCGGGCAACCCTGATAGGGGTTGAATTTTATACCTGGCAAATTAACAGGTAAATCTCCTGCTTGAGCGTGTTTTCGTCCCCTTTTAGGGTTGTGCTGCCCCGGAATCGGAGTTCCGGGGTACAACGACAAACGCCCTGCTTTCAAAAGAAAACAGGGCGTCTGAGTTCCCGCGAAAGCGGGAAATTATTGATGCTGCGAAATCAGGTCGTGCATGATCTGGAGGGTTTCTTTGATGTACACATCTTTAGAAACCGTTTTGATCCAATCCTCATTCCGCGCTTTTTTCGATTCGTCGGCATTGATAACGGCCACGTCTGCGTTCGGGTTTTGAATTCCTGTATTCACCACAGCATCCATCAGGTTTTTGTAAGGTTCTGCGCCAGCTTGCAGTTCTTTCTCAAAAGCCTGGAAAGCGTCCAATTTCAGGGGCAAAATCGTCATTTCGCGCTGCGATTCTAAACGTTTTGCGTTTTCGAGCATTTTTCGGAAAACTTCATTCCCTTTGGTGCGTGCCTCGCTGTTGGCTTTGATCTTATCTAAGTTTTTGATCTTCATCACATTCTGGCTGTAGTCCACCGGTTCAATCTCGGTCCATTCCAACGAATGTTTTTCTTCCTGTTCGCCGGTTTTGAGATAAAAGTAGCTGTCAGGCAGGACGATGTCAGGAATTACCCCTTTTTTCTGGGTAGATCCTCCGTTGATGCGGTAGAATTTCTGCATCGTCATTTTGACGCTGCCCAATGGTTTGTATTGGTCAAAGCCGCGTACCGTGCGGTCGAGGTCAACAAAGCGCTGCACCGTGCCTTTCCCAAAAGTAGAAGGGCTGCTGCCCACGATGACGGCCCGCTCGTAATCCTGAAGGGCTGCGGCCAGAATTTCGGAAGCCGAAGCACTGTATGAATTCACCATCACGATAAGCGGACCGTTGTATTGTACGCCACCATCTAAATCATTTTGAATATCCGGCATTCCACCCCTCGATTTCACCTGCACGATGGGGCCTTTTTCGATGAAGAAGCCCGACATGCGGACGACATCATTGAGTGAACCGCCTGTGTTGTTGCGCAGGTCGAGGATGATGCCATCTACTTTTTCTGCCTTGAGTTTCGCAATCTCAATGGCAACGTCCTGCGAGCAGAAACGGCCGTCGCGGTGTTCAAAATCGGCATAGAAGCTCGGCAGGTAAATGAATCCGATTTTTTCGCCTTTAGAGCCGCCGTCGAGGATCAGGGATTTTGCAAAGCGCTCGTCCAGCACCACGATGTCGCGGATGATGGAAATGACTTTTACCGTCCCGTCCACTTTTTTGACCGTCAGCCGTACTTCGGTATCTTTAGCGCCGCGCACCAATTGCACCACGTCATTGATCTGCATGCCTTTGATGTCAACCGGCGCTGCGGAGCCTTGCGCCACACTGAGGATGACGTCGTTTTCCTGGAGTTCTTTGCCTTTCCAGGCGGGGCCGCCAACCACAATAGAAGTCACTTTGGTGTAGTCATCTTCGCTCAGCAACTGTGCGCCGATACCTTCGAGGCGTCCACTGAAGCGAATATCAAAATTCTCCTTTTCAATGGGTTGGAAATAATTGGTATGCGGGTCGTAAATTCCTGAGATGGCATTCAGGTACACGCTGAGGCGCTCTTCGCGCTTCAGTTTGCGCAGGCGGTCGTAGAAATCGTCGAACAATTTCAGGACATCCTCCCGGGCAATTTTTTCCAGTTCTTCCGGCGTTTTTTTCTTTACTTCATTTTCCTGAGGATCGGACGTTTTTTTCGCTTCCTCTTTTTCCTGAGCGTCCATTTTCGCTACAAACCGATCTAAGGTTTCGTATTTGAGGTACCGGCGCCAGTATTCCTTCAGTTCGGCGTCGTTTTTGGCATACTTGCGCTTATCGCCGTCGAGTTCTATTTTTTCATCCACTTTAAAATCGAAAGGCTTTGCGAGGATTTCGCGGTAGTAGCCTTGTGTTTTGTCCATGGCTGTGTTCAGCAACTCCAGCGACAGGTCAAAGCACTGAAAAGAACCAGCTTTTGCTTCGTCGTCCAATTTCAGGCGATAAGCTTCCAGTTGCTCCAATTCTTTTTGGGTAAAAAAGCGCTTGGCGCCATCTATATTTTCAAGATAATTATCGAAGACCTTCTTCGAAAATTCGTCGTCAATTGCCGGTGGGTCGTAGTGCATTTGCTCCAACCCCCTGAGCATGGCCTGCATCAGCACAGCCTCTTTTTCCTGATCCGTAGGATTGGGAAAAATGGCAGCCGCAAACAGCCCAACGGCAACTAATGAATAAAAAACGGGCTTATGCAATTTCATCGCTTTACTTGTTTTTAA
>JBJXFD010000522.1:0-15975 GCA_046153985.1 Saprospiraceae bacterium | reverse complement strand
CTTTGTGACTGTGAACGTGCATGGAGTATTGTTGCCGTTTATGTCTGTCACGGTGAGCGTTACGGTCATATTGCCCGCGCCGGAAACCGTTGTGCCCGCTGTCGGGGATTGCGTCACGCTTTGCACCCCACAGTTGTCGCCGGTGATGGCTAAGCTGGTGTAATTCGGCAAAGTTGCTGTACAATTTGCGCCAAGCACTAAGGTTTGCATAGCCGGGCAAGTGACTGTTGGTAATTCGTCATCCACTACCATCATCGTAAAGGAGCAGGTAGCTATATTCGGCGTTGGCGTATTTCCATCACTGACGACATAAGTCACCGTGTGCGGACCTACAGGGAGCACTTCCGAGGCAGCGCCGCCCGGAATGACGGATACAGGAGTGTTGCCATCAATAGACATCGTAAGTGTGATCGGGCCGCAAGGGCCGGCAGCTATCGTCGGGTGCATCCAGGCGGCGGCGCCGGAACAGTTGCCCGTGCCGTCGGTGCTGGAATTTACGGAAAACGGGCTGGGGCAGGTGATGGCAGGGGAAGGTGCTATCGTAACGGTCACATCCGTGGTTGGACCCACACAGTTGTTGGGGCCGGGGCCTGTGGGCGTGATTCGGTAGGTAACCGTAGCCGCCGTGGCGCCGCTGTTGACCAGTGCTTGGGCGATGGTCGTGCCACTGCCGCCCGACTGACCGCTTACCATGCCGGTAGTGCTGTGTACAATCCAGCTAAAGGTAGTGCCAGGCACGTTGCCGGTCAGGGCAATGTTGGTGACACTGTTGTTGCAAATGGTTTGCGATGCCGGTGTGGCTACTGCTCCGGGGTTTGGATTTACTGTTATATCTACCCTGAACGTGGGTCCGGGACAGGTTTTCCCGGCATTCGTGTAGAATGGAGTTACCGTGTAACGGATAACGCCAACAGCATAGCCTGTATTGGTTAATGTTTGTGCAATCGTTGATCCACAACCTGCAGCACAGTTACTGAAGCCAGTGATGGTTCCGCCCGTTGGGGTTGTCAGAATAGCTGCGGTCCAGGTATAGGTTGTTTCCGATGCCGGGGCGCTGGCACTTAAAGCTACGCTGGTGGTTGCACCACTGCAGATCGTTTGTGGTAGTGCTGAACCTATAATACTTGGGTTAACAGTATAGGTAAAGGTCTTTGATTCACCTGTACAGGTCACCGGAGAAATATAGGATAGGATGATCTGGCCATTGCCGGTTTGCACACCTGCCGTATTTATCTGGCTGTCGCCAGCATTAAACGATCCGCCGCCACCGCCTGAACCCCAGGTATTGCCATTCCAGTTATTGCCGCCGCCACCGCCATTGTATCCGCCGCCGCCGCCGCCAGCGCCAGTGCAGCCACCGCCGCCGCCGCCGCCGCCAAAGCCGCCTACAACATTTACATTGCCGCAGGGATTGAATCCTGTACCACCTGCACCACCATTCAGCGGCCTTGATCCGCCGGTGGCGCCATAGGTCAGCATTCCCGTGCCGCCGTCTGACAACCATCCGGCGCCACCGCCACCGCCAGCAGGGGCCTCTGCTCCGTTAACTGCACCGCCGCCACCGGCGCCGCCGTTACCACCTGCGCCACCTGTTGCATTTCCTGAACCGCTTGTGGAAACTGTAGGTGTATTGGTTGCAGAACCCGGTCCACCCTGTGTACCAAAGTTGTTTGAACTTCCACCACCGCCGCCTGCAGCCATTAAAAGTATATTTCCGGTATTCTTCCACACAAATGAACCGCCGCCGCCGGCGCCGTTCCCAATGTGAAAAGAACCTCCGGCGCCACCAACTAATAGCTTGATGGTTTCACCTGGTATAACCGAAACGGTTCCCTGAATGCTGGCGCCCCGTCCTCCCCCGAGGCCACCCTGGGCTCCATTCGCTTGTATGGTAACCGAAGTTACCCCTGCAGGCACGGTCCAGTTTACAATGGAACCGGTATAATTGAATGTTTGATTAATAACCGGCCCGCTGGGTGTTACAGTAATCGGTGTTACGGTTACTGTTGCCACAACCGGTATATTGGTTGTATTTATTGCTGTAAAGGTGGTAATACTACTCCCCGTTCCACTGGCTGGAAGGCCTATGGATGGGTTAGAGTTTGTCCAGTTAAATAAAGTTCCGCCTACCGAGCCGGAAAGGTGAACAGGCGCGGTTAATGTGAAATTACACACTGCCTGGTTGGCAGGCTGGATTACATCCGGAACCACGTTTGCGGAAATGGTGTAAGTTTGATCCAGATACAAATCAGGATTGTATTTCAGGCGGGTGCGAACCGTGTAAGTCCCTGATGTTGTACCGAAGCCGCTTGTGATGTCAAACGGGTCAGCCGTGATGCTGGAAAAAGCTGGATTGCCTGTAAAGCTGCTGCCTGCTACGATGGCATACTCCAAGCCGGCGGTGTTTCCTTCGTTGTCGCCGGTAAGGTCAATGCTGAGGCTGCCTGTGGGGTTGGCGCAGACGGGCTGCGTAGCACTGAAGTTGGCCGTAAACGTAGCTGCGCCGAGGCATTCGATGATGACTTGGCCACCGGCGTTGTTAGAGCCGGCGGTGTTGTTTTGATTGGTGCCAGCGTTGTACGAACCGCCACCGTAGCCACCACCGGGGCCGGGGCTATCACCACCATTTCCACCATTGTAACCGCCGCCGCCACCAGCACTCGTTTGTGCACTACCGCCGCCGCCGCAAAATCCACCTCCCCCTGCGCCGCCACCACTATCCCCTACGCCGCCCGAAGCATTATAACCCATTCCTCCACCAGTACTGCCAAAACCACCATTACTTCCATTGCTACTAAAGCCGCCGCCGCCGCTACCGCCATTGCTGTTGCCACTACCACCACTGCTACCATTGTTGGAAATCAAACCGTCTCCACCATTGTTCAAAAAAGCGCCACCGCCACCTGCTGCAAGTAAAAAAAGCCCTCCGCCTTGGAGTTGAATGCCTGACCCGCCGCCACCGCCACCTAAGAACGCTGAACCTCCAGATGCGCCCACCGTTGCTTGTAATATTTGCCCGGCATTTACCAAAAACTCCCCAATCATAGTCGCACCTTTCCCTCCTTGTTTACCAGTATTTATTGCATCTCCTCCTTTAGCTCCCTTTGCCGTTATTCGCACCTTCCAGGTCCCTACCGAGGGCGCTGTCCATGTACCCGTAGTGCCGGTCTGGCTCGGATTAGATGCAGAGATATTTAGCACAGTACCAGTGCAAGACTGCCCAAAAACGGGATGGTAAGAAAGCCCCAAGGTCAACAAAACTAAAACAGCAAACTGCCACAGCGACGTCATCGCAAGCATGCAAGCAGCTTTTGTACAAATTGTTTTTTGAATATGTGCTTTCGTATTCGGAAAGAAGAAGATTTTTTTCATGGCTGTTAATTTTAATAAATAGAAAAGCAACTATCGCTTTACAGCCACAAAAATGCAGGCAGGCAGGAAAAAGGCTTCCCGTTTATCGGTCAGCCTTTCCCGTTCAAGTTGTGAGGCAGCATTTTCTTTCCTGATTATGTTGCAAGGTGGGTGAGATCAAAAATATATCTTGTTGAAAAAAAACAACTTGTGTGTTGCATCGACTTCAGCCTCTGAGTCCCGTCGGGCGTTCTCCAAATTCTTCCAGAAAGGCATCCGAGAAGTATTTTACGTTGGCAAATCCCACTTTGTAGGCAATCTCCGAGACGGTTAAACCGGTAGTTTGTAGTAGTTGGCGGCCATGCTGCAAACGGATGGATCGAATAAACTGGCTAGGCGATTTACCGGTCAGTGCTTTTATCTTCCGAAAAATCTGGCTACGGCTCATAGCCACAGCCCGCTCCAAATGCGGCATCTCAAAGTCGGCATCCGAGAGGTTATGTTCAACAATACTCCGTATTTTTTGCAGAAACTGATTTTCCAAATCAATTTCGGGTTGCGGATTTCGGAATTCCGATTTAACACCCGGCCAATCGGGAGTTTGCAATCCGGCATTCGCAATTGAAGCGTATTTAGTGTGAAGCTTGCGCCTCAACTCCAGCAAGTTGTTGATCGTCACCAGCAATTCTTCCTGATGAAAAGGTTTAGCCAGGTAGGCATCGGCGCCTCTTTTGAGCCCTGCGATGCGGCTGGCCACGTCGGCTTTGGCGGTGAGCAACACGATAGGGATATGGCTGCTGCGCTCGTCGTTTTTCAGCGTCTCCACCACCTCGAAGCCGTCTTTTTCGGGCATCATGACATCGGAGACGATCAGGTCGGGCACGTTTTTCAAGGCTTTTTCGATGCCAGCTCTGCCGTTATATGCGAAGTCCAACTGGTAAGCCCCCTCCCGGCCTCCCCCAAAAGGGGAGGAGAGGCAGGCGGCAAGGTATTCCACGACATCGGCGTTGTCTTCGATGAGGAGGATTTGAGGAGTTGAGGATTTGAGGATTTGAGGATTTAAAGATTCGAGGGGAGGTAAATTCAAAACTTGTCCCGCCTGAGCGGGGTTCTCAGCCTTCCGGGTTATCGGCAGCCGCACGGTGAAGGTCGTTCCTTTACCAACTTCGCTTTCCACAGAAATATCCCCGCCCATCGCCTTCACTAATTCTTTGGTCAGGGCCAAACCGATGCCCGTGCCTCCTGCATTGGCTTTTTCCAGATTATTGGCCTGATAAAAACGGTCGAAAATATGTGGCAGCGCTTCGGGCGAGATGCCCACCCCAGTATCGGTGACGGTAATGACGGCGAATGGTGGACGGTGGACGGCGGATGGTGGACGGATCTCGGCTCCCGTCCACCGTCCATCCCCGATAGCTCGGGGCAAGCTGTCCACCGTTGACCGAAGAACCACTTTCCCACCGGAAGGCGTAAATTTAATGGCATTCGACAGCAAGTTGTATGCGATTTGCAGCAAACGCTCCGGATCATAATCCATTACGATTTTTGCTTGATCGCTTTCTACCCGGAGCATGACATTTTGGGCGTTGGCCAACGAATGCAGGCTTTCTGCTATATAGCGCAAATAAGCCAGCACGTCGCCCTGCACGTAATTCATTTTCAGTGTCTTGCTTTCTAATTTGGCTAAGTCGAGTATCTGGTTGATGAGCCGCAGGAGGTTTTCGCCATTTCTTTTGATCAAATTCAATTTCCCTTTAACCGCCGGTCGTTCCCGATCTATAGCCCACTGTTCACTGCCTGCCGTTAGCTGCTCATTCGTTCCTAAAATTACGGTTAGCGGCGTGCGGAATTCGTGGGTAATGTTTGTAAAAAACCTGGATTTGAACTCGTCAAGTCCTTTGAGTCGTTCTGCCTCGGCGTGTTCAAGCCTTCTCCTCAGTTGGTTTTTATAAAACATAAAAACAGCGCCGGCAAGCAAGGTTGCATACAGCAGATACGCCCACCAGGTGCGGTACCAGGGAGCATGGATCACGATAACCAATGCAATGGGCTCCTCGTTCCACACGCCGCTGCTGTTGGCGGCTTTTACCCGGAAGGTATACGTGCCCGGCGCCAGGTTGAGGTATTGGGCCGAGTGTTCAAAGCCGCGGTGCGCCCATTCCTGCTCCGCGCCTTCGAGGTAGTAGGCAAACTGATTGCGCTGTGGCGAAGTGTAATCCGTTGCTGCAAACTGGAGTACGATGCTGTTTTGGTAAAACGACAATTCTAAGCGTTCCAGAAAAGCAATGTCTTTGTTGATGATGGCATTAGAATCGCGTGGACTGATGTCCCTGCCGTTGATTTTTAATCCCGTAAGCCGAACCTGTGGCAGTTCGGAATTCATGTCCAGGTCTTTCGGGTCAAACACCGTCAGGCCATTTACCCCTCCGAAAAAAAGTTTACCCGATGACGGCGATTTGTAAGAAGCAAAGGTGTTGAACTCATTGTCCTGCAGGCCGTCCGATTTGAAATAGTATTGAAACAAGTCAGTTTCCGGGCTGAAGCGGGTCAGTCCGCGGTTGGTGGAAATCCAGAGGTTGCGCGGGGTTTCGTCATCGGCCAGAATGCCGTATACCACGTCGTCGGGTAATCCATTTTTGGTGGTGAAGTGGGTAAACCGATTTTTAGAAATCTCCAGTCGGGTTAGGCCATGGCCATTGGTGCCGATCCAAAGCACGTTGGGATCAGCGGGGTCAATCAACAAAGATTTGATGGAATTAGTGGGCAGGCTGTTCCGGTTATTTTTTTCAGCTTTAAATATTCTAAGTCCTGACTGGCCGTTTTCATCGGGTTTTGCTTTATGTAGTAAGCCATTCGACGTGCCAATCCACCAGCTACCCTCCCGATCGTGTTCGACCGCCTTAATGGAATAATCAGAAAGCCAGCGGTTGTCAAAAGAAAAAAATTGACGTTCGGCAATATCAAAACGAATCATCTTATTCTTGGAAAACATCCAGATTTCGCCTGGCGGAACGAACCGCAACATGAAAAATTCCGTATTAGATTCCACCGGCACAGGGATGGATTCCAGGAAGCCTGTTTCCGGATCTAAGCAGATCAATTGTGTCGGTTTTTTATTGACCACGAACCAGAAACGACCGTTTTCTGTGGTTACCCCATTGGCTGAATTTTGCTCTGGCAAGCCCATGCGCGCTGTGGGTACCATTTGTCCGCTGCGCAGGTCGAGGAGTTTGAGAAAAGAGTCCCGGCGCCGCACATCGCCCATCAGCACATGGTTTTTCCCGTTGTAAACCGGTTGGCAATAGACAGAAAAACCTTTCATGTAATTTTTAAATGTGCCGGTTCGGGGACTAAATTTTCGGATTCCGTATGCATCGGTTCCCATCCAGATGTTGCCAAACTGGTCTGCAAAACAACTCGCTATTGGCTGTTCAAGGGGCAATTCCCAGGTTGGCATCGGATTAAAGGGCTTTTTATTCAGGTCTAATCCATAAAGCGTATTACCCGCCAAAAACCCAAAAAAACCTCCTTTTTTGTCTGTACAAATCAAATAACTATCCTGAAAAGGAAGGGTAAACACGTCCCATTTCCGGCCATTGAGCCGGGCAAGTTTAGTGCCTTGAAATATCCAGGCAGCGCCCGAAAAATCGCTTAGGATACGCTTCGAATTCATGATATTGCGCCTCGCTGCAAAAGGGAAGGGCAAATCTATTGCTGAGGTGGCGCCAGACTGGATATCGTATTCCAAAATCGAGTTTTGAGTCAGCAGTCGGATTTTTTTTTGATCGGCAGAAACGTCTGCTTCGAACAGACCGGAGCGGCGCAACGGAATTTCTATCCGAAATAAATCCGCAAGAGTCGCGCCTTTTTCTACCCTTTCAACAAGATCGGAAGGCCAATGGATCAGGTACAGGGCGACTTCTCCAGCTTCGTGAAAAAGCATCCCCACCGAATTCTCCTCAATCGGGAAAACGCTATGCAAAAGGTTGGGGCCTGCAAAAGACGGCATTGCATAAAAGCGCTGTGTTTTCCGATGGAACAGTTGAATACCCTTCCCATTGGTACTCAAAATCAAAAAATCGCCGGATGCCTGGATATGAGTGAGCTCATTATCGTTTAAGGAAAGGGAATCGAACGGGTCGTTTTTGAACACCTGAAATTGGTAGCCGTCGTAGCGGTTCAGACCGTTTTTGGTGGCAAACCACAGAAAGCCGTCGTCATCCTGGCAAATGGACGGCACAAACCCCTGCGACAAGCCCTGCTCGATGGAGATGGTTTCCAGGAGCGGGGATTGGGCTTGTAGCAAAGCGCTATAGCAAATCAGGAAAAAGAAGAAAAGTTTGCGTTTCATTTGCCGTGTTTGCACAGCAAAAATATCATTAAACAGGATTACTTTTCTACAACTTTTGAAAATGAAACGGGCAGACAGACACTACATGGCCTCATATCCCAAACTCCAGTTGAAACATCCCAAGAAACCAATCCCTGGTACTGACACTGTCAAAAGTGCTCTGGTAACCTACATGCGCCTGCAATTTGATCCTATGCTTGTTGATGTACTTGTTGACACCCAGTAAGACCTCGCGCTGGTTTTTGAGCGGCGAGCCTTTTTCCGGTTGAACGCTGCTGTATCGGATCGTTGCTTCCCAAAACTTGCGGGTGGTGTAGCTGTACTGCACATTCAACCCCGTGCCCGAAGAGATGGCCACTGGATTGCCATCTGCGTCCGGCGCCTGCAAATCGCTGCTGTGGCGTTGCATCCATTCTACAAGGCAGGCGTGTCCTTTCCATTTAAAAGAAAGGTCGGAAATCCAGGTGTTCATATTTACGCCTTCTGCCAGCGGCACGCCCAACTGTCCGCCGCTTTGCCGGGTTCTTTCATTGCGGCTGAAGGTGAGCGCCAGGGAAAGTTTGGGCGTGGGTTCAAATTCAAGGTCGCCTTCTGAATAATCCCCGCTGTTGGTAAATGCGCCCAAAGGGAGCCATTCGCCGCGCAGGGTGTACGCCAGGCCGTTATCGGTTCGGGTTATGTTTCTACCTTCGCCGGTGGAAATGGCTGCTTTCCCTTTCAACACCATTTGCCCCACCTGTCCGGAATAATACCCAAAAACCCCAAAATCGCGGTCGAGCGTAAACGACGCATTGGCAATGGAGCGGTCCGCAAACTGCAAACTGCCCGAAGAGTTCACCCGCTGCCGGTTGCCGGGCAGTTTCGACTGGCCGAAACCGATGTAAAAGCGGTTGTTGAAATGGTAATAAACAATGGCGTCGCGAATGATTTTGGCCTCTCCGCTGTTGTCAAAATCCTGATCGGCCCGCGAAAAAGCGAGTTGGATGTAGTATTGAAAATCGGGGGTTCCCATAAACCCGTCGAAGCGCAACCGTAACCGCCGCACCCGCGCCTCAAAGTCATTAACCGACCAGTCTTCGGTGCTGTTCGTCCTAACCCCGATCCGGTTTTGCATCCGGAAACGGATGTTCAATAAAAAAATGGAATCTTTTGAAACGGACAGCCCTTTGGATACCCTGATCATGGCGCGTTCGTCGGTTTCGGTTTGGGCGGATGCTGGAAAGTAAAGGCTCAGGAATAAGGAGAAGACAAGCAGGATTTTAAAAAAAAAATTGCCCCGTTGAATCACAAAATTAGGCGCGCCCGGTTTCGAAGGCAGCAGCAGGCAGGAAAATTTTCGCATAGTCACGTTGATGTTTGTATCCGGCTGCAAAGCTATCAAAATTGCTTTGCTCAGCGCTTTATGCTCCCCATTAATGCCTAACCCTAAAACTCCCATCCGTCAAATGAGACAAAAAGAAGATGCCACTCCCGGGAGATTTTGCCCGGAAGCTAAAGCGGCCTTCTATCAGACCCAGTGCTTGGTCGAGGTTGGTGATTTCGATGCTGCCTGAATCGGCGGCCATGCTGAAGGTTGGACTGAAGTGATAAAGAGCCGTGTATGCTCCATTTTCCTGCACGGCGTGAGTGCCTGTCGAGGGAATCTCCGGCAGGAGCAGGCGCACTGATTTTTCCCCCAAAGCATCTTCGGCCAGAATGTACGTCTTGCCCGCGAGGGGAAAGCAGGTAACTTCCTCCGATTGAAAAGCCTGTCCGTCAATGGTGCAGGACAAAAAATCGGGGTCAGCCGGCTGTTCGTCGTTGTCTTTGCAGCCGCTCCATACGAAGATGAATAACAAGGCCGGAAAAAGGAGCTTTTTGAATTCCATGATGTCTGATGGTTTCTGCAAAAATAGGACATCCCGTTGCTTTTTTGGCTCCCCACTCCCCAAAAAAAACATCCCAACCCTCAGCAACCGCCAAAATCCGGGATGCGTTTTGGCATTTCCCGGAACCATTCGCTTCTGCGTGGGGAGCGCACCAATCGCTGCCAACCGTGTTGCGCGCAGTTAAAGTTTAGCATGGCCGCAGCGCCATGGGCAGTCAACCGAATCCCCCAACATGAGGCAATGTATAAAATGGCCCGATTTGTCCTGAATCTGTCCCACCCAAAATCTTAACCTTGCCGAACTTTGCCCCAAAATCCACCATTCACTATGCAAAGCACGTTGCAAAAAAATAAAATCGCCTTATTTAAGATTGTTATCAGGTTGTCCCGATTTTTCCTTATTGCAAAATCGTCAGCGATATTATGCGCTGTTTTAATTTTTCAAAACAGCCTTGAAGGCCAGTCTGCCGACAGTCTCCCAAAACTCCCGCCCGCCCAATGGTCCCGACCCCGAACCTTCGATGTGCAGCACATCGCCCTCGACCTGCGGTTCGATTTTGCAAAAAAACAAGCCTTTGGCTCCGCAGAAATAACCCTGTCGCTGGCGTCGGCGACTGACCAAATTACCCTCGATGCCGGGTTTCTAACCATTCATTCAGTCGACATAAAAGGCTGCTTGGAAACAAGCAGTTCCGTCAATTTTACGTACAATGGCGGCGACAAAAACGACAACCTCCTCATCCCGCTCGACCGAAAATACGAGGACTGCGAAAAACTCACGCTCCGCATCGCCTACCACACCAATTACCACAACGACAGCGACCCGAACAACCTCTGGGGCAGTTACGGCAAGGGGCTGCGTTTCTTCTCCCCAACTTCCACCGAACCACGAAAGCGCCGTCAAATCTGGAGCATGGGCGAGCCGAACGGGAACCGCTACTGGTTTCCCGGATGGGATGCGCCGGGCGACTTTCGCACCACGGAAATCCGGGCAACAGTAGGGCAACCACTCACCGTCATTTCCAATGGAAAATTGGTTTCCAGAAAGGATAACCCCGACGGCACGTCCACTTTTCATTGGAAAATGGATACGCCCCATGCCAACCACCAAACCTCGCTGGTAGTCGGAGAATACGTCAATTTTCAGCAATCCTGGGACGGCATTGAACTGAACAATTTCGGCTACCCCGATGAGCAGACAGCTACCCAGGCGAGCGTAGAACGGCTGCCCGACATGGTTCGTTTTTTCTCGGAAATCACAGGAAAACAATACCCCTATCCGGCTTACAATCAAATATTTGTGCAGGATTTTCCCTGGGGTGGCGGGCACAACACCGGCAGCTCAACTATTTCCGAAAACATGATTGACGACTTCGGCACACACGCCGATTTTTTCTACCTCTGGGATGGCGTGGAGGCACAGGACCTCGCCGCGCAATGGTTTGGCAACCTGCTCACGCCCCGCGACTGGCAGGATGCCTGGCTTTCCAAATCTTTCGCTTTTTATTTCGATTGCCTGTATACCGAATACAAAAACGGGCACGACGAAATGTTGCTCTGGAACCGCAATTTCCAGCACACAACCTGGCTGGCAGACTGGCAGGCGGGCATCCGACGGCCCATCGTTAACCGCCATTACGACGACCCGGCGACGATGGCTTTCGACAATTTTCCACTGCGGGGCGCAATGGTGCTGCACCTGCTCCGCAAACATTTGGGCAACGATAATTGGCGCAAAGCCATCCAATTATACGTAAAAAACAACGCAGGCAAGTTTGTTACAACCGAGGATTTCCGCAAGGCCATTGAAGCAGCTACTGGCCAGCCGATGGATTGGTTTTTCGACCAATGGCTCTACCGAACCGGGCATCCGAAGTTTGAGGTTTCCAAAAATTACGATAAAGCAAACCAGAAATTAACATTAACCGTCAAGCAGTTGCAAAATCCAGACCCAAAGAATCCTTACCCACAAGTCGAGTTTTTTCAGGGAAAAATTGAAGTGGAAATTGACGAGCGCATCGAACAAATCTGGCTGGAACCCAAACCGGAAAACACATTCACCTTTGGAGTCGTCGCCGAACCGAAATTGGTCAATTTCGATTTTGAAAGTACCTGGATAAAAGAACTTGCATTTGAAAAAACGCCCGACGAATTGCTGTACCAACTCCAACATTCCCGGGACATCGTTGCCCGGCGTGCAGCCCTGTTTGAACTCGCCGGTTTGTACAAAAAAGAAAGCGCATCTTTAAGTTTAAAAGCAGACATTGAGGCGGCTCTCCGTTCCGTAATTTCGGGCAACTCCTATTGGCGGTTGCGTAATTCAGCCCTGTCAACTTTGCAAAACCTGGTAGCCGGACAACCATTCGATAACTCCACAGAAACGTTGTTGCAGAGCCTCATTAAAAATGAAAAATCGTGGCTCCGCAGTGCAGCGATCACCTTTTTGGGCATGGCCAAAGACCCGAAACACGCCGACCTGTTCATCCAACATTTCAACGACGAAAGCGACCGGGTGGTGAACGCCGCCGCCATTGCGCTTGGAAAAACCAAAAGTCCAAAAGCGTTCAAGGCATTGCTGAAACTGAAAGACAAACCCTCCTGGAAAAACCAAAGCCTGATCTCGGCCCTGAATGGCCTGCGGGAGCTTGGCGATCCTCGTGGCGCTGTGCTGGCACTCGAAGCGCTGAAAGATGAAAAAGCCGCTCCCCGCTGGGCACTTGCCACCCCAATCTGGGATTTCCGTCTTGCCGCTGCGGAGACATTGGTCGCTTTAGGCAAAGGCAACGATGGATACCCAATTGTTTATCATCGCTTTACAAAGGCGATGGCCGAAAACGATGTCAACGACATTTTCGCCAACGTACTGTTGATGGTCACGCTCGGCGATTCACGGGGACTGGAGGTTTTTCCGGTTTTGAGAGAAAAATTCAGGAGCGACGCCAATGCGATGAAAGCGGTGGAAGGGTACGAAGAACAGTTAAAGTCAACACTAAATAATTGATTTTCAATAATTTTAATTTTTATCATGAAAAAATCACAAATTAATCCGCTTCCAAAATATTTCGACCGCTACATCAACCTTATTGAGGACGTGGAATTAGACGAGGCGATGGGCAACAGCTTAGGCGAATTGGCTAATTTTGACTGGGACAAATGCCGGCAACTCGGCCTGAATGCTTATGCCCCCGGAAAATGGACGGCGCACGACATCCTCCAGCACCTGCTCGACTGGGAACGCATCATGACCTACCGGGCGCTTGGTTTCGCCAGGGGCGCTTTCAACAAAGCACCTGCGCACGACGAAAATCTGCTGGCAAAAAACGCCAGGGCCAGTGTTCGTAGCATTGCTGATTTAACGGCAGAAATGACCGCCCTGCGCCATTCGACCCGGCTTTTTTTCGGCAGCCTCAACGATTCGCAGCTTCAGCAATCAGGCATTTGCTGGGAGTCGGAAATGTCGGCTCTGGCGCTGGGGTTCACAATTTTGGGGCACCAGCGGCACCATTTTGTAATTTTGCAGGAGCGGTATTTTCCGCTGCTCCAATCCTGATCTATGCCAAAAAAATTCATTTTCATCATCTCGCCCCGCACTCATTTACTCGACCTTGCTGGGCCCGACCAGGTGTTTTTCGAGGCCATTTTTTACAAAGCGCCTTTTGAAATTGAATATTGCTCGTTTGCAAACGAAGAAGCAGGGACAGCCTCTGGTTTGCGCTTCGCCAACCTGAAGCACTACACGGAAATTGAGCCCCAAAACGGCGACTACATCTTCATACCCGGCATGGACACCGACGTGATTACTAATTCGCACAGCGGCGCAATGCCTGAATTATTTTTTTGGCTGTCATCAGCTTATGAGCGGGGTACAAACCTCTGTTCCGTCTGCACGGGAGCATTCCTGCTGGCAGCAGCCGGTTTGCTCAATGGCAAGACCTGCACCACCCATTGGAAATACACCCAAAAATTGCAGCAAAAATATCCCCGTTTGAAGGTACAGGAAAACGTGCTGTTTACGGAAAAAGACGGCATTTTTACCAGTGCGGGCATCGCTTCCGGGCTTGACCTGGCCCTGCACATCGTTGAGAAAGAAATGGGCGCCTATTTCGCCAATAAAGTAGCCCGGGAAATTGTCGTCTACATCCGCCGGGAGGGCGGCCAGGCCCAACAAAGCGTTTTCATGAGTCACCGAAACCACATCCATGCAGGCATCCACGCCGTGCAGGATTGGCTGGTGGATCATTTAGACCAAAAAACTTCGCTCGCTCAATTGTCGGAGCTCGCCCACATGAGCACCCGGAATTTCACCAGAATTTTCAAAAAAGAAACCGGCATCACCATCGGCGATTACCTTATGCTGCTGCGCCGGGAAAAAATCGCAGAACTGCTCAAAAAACCGGATTTGTCCAAGAGCCAAATTGCCCGGCAGGTAGGGCTGGAAAGTGAACGGCAAGTGAGCCGGTTGATGAAATAAAGGAAGTAGAAATATGGCATTTCCGGCTTGGGTAGGAAGTCTTATTCAATAATTGGATGAGCAGGAATAGCTGGATTACGTGTCGGACACTTTTGGAAGTGTCCGACACGTAATCCAGCTATTCCTGCTACTTACTTCCCGCTATTCAGACTGAACCACCACCCGGCGTACAATCCGACTGTCTTCCAGCTGAATCACGACCGTGTAAACCCCGGCGAGATCTCCGATGCGCAGGCGATGCGTTTCGGGATTGCCCGGAATCAGGCGTTCCTGCGTGGTGAGCGCACCCAGTGCGTTGAACACCTGAATCGTACCCGGTTTGCCGGCGTGGAGGTCCAGATCAATCGTCACTTCACCCGTTGTTGGGTTGGGGAAAACGCGGACTTGCTCGCCATTTTCTGACGGGAGTTCCGAATTGGGCAAACCCGCAGCAAGGTTGCTACCGGGCCCGGTAACCGATACATTGGAGAAGGTTGCCGTCGTCGTCGTTGCCCCGTTGATGCTTTCTGAGAACACCCCAGCGTGTACGCAACCGGTCATGTTCACTGTTGCCGAAAAAGCATAACTCCAGGTCGTGCCATTGGTCGAAGTATAACCAACAAAAGTACTGCCGCTGCGCACCAACCGCAGCCAAATGTGTTGCGGACGGTTGAAGTTGAGCATGGCCGTGGCGCCATTGGTGGTCGAGCGAATTTCGCGGCGAATGGTGCTGTTCAATTGGGTTTTTAAAGTCACTTTTTTTGAACCAGGCGTCAGGTTCTCACGAATCATGATGCCGCCCCAACCGCCGCCGTTCACGGTCATTACGCGGGCAATGATTTCTCCGTTGCCACACAATTGTTGCGAAGTCAAATGCAAAACATCCGAGGAAGCTGTCGAAAATCCAGTGGCTGACACGGTAAATGCACCATTAAACAAGCAGGCGGTATACCCTGCTGTGCCATTGGCGTTGCCCACATTGGCGCTGTTCCAACCGGCAGGTTGCGTGACCCCTTCCTGCACCGTGATTTGTGCAGTACAGGTTGCCGTATTTCCGCTGCCATCCTGCACCGTTACCACAACAGATATGGTTTGGTTGACCTGAGCGCATGTCACCATCGCCGGCGAGATATTCGTCACCGTCAGCACACCGGAGCAACTGCCGGAAGAAGCCGTTGCATCAAATACATCGGCGGATTGAAGCATATAAGTACCGGCAGGGCCGAGGACCACCGTTGTGTTTTTGCAAACGACCGTCGGCGGCGTGCTGCCCACTTTGGTCACCGAGAAGGTGCATTGTGCGGTGTTGTTGCTCGCATCGGTGACGGTCAGCGTGACCGTCATATTGCCCCCATTGGAAACCGGCGTTCCCGCTGCCGGGGATTGCGTCACGCCCTGTACGCTGCAATTGTCGCCTGTTGTGGCCATGCCGGTGTAGTTGGGCAAGGTCGCCGTGCAATTGGCGTCAAGCAACAAGGTTTGTGTAGCCGGGCAGGTAATTGTCGGTGGCGCAGCGTCCACAGCGGTTCCAACGGTGGCCATTGCGGATGCCGGGCAGGGGCTGCTGCTGCTCGTGACCGTGGCTGTGTAGTTGCCATCGGGCAAACCCGTAAATACCCCCGTGCTATTGCTCTGATTCGCCGGCCCGGAGATCGCATAAGTCAATGTTCCTGCGCCTGTTGCCGTTATGGTTATGCTGCCATTGTTGGCATTGGGGCAGCTTTCAGGAGTTGTGGCAATGTTGCTGATCGCCAATTGGACGTTGTTTACGTTCTTAAATTGAATCATTTCTGCGGCGGACTGCGCATTATTGAGCCGCACCACGGCGATTTCTTGCCTGTCAACATTGCTGAAATAATGATAGGCGACCATCGTATCAACCCCCAGTGTCAATCCCACAGATGCAATCGCTACGTCGGTGACATCCAGCCAGCCTAAGGGAGGTATCTTGGCATC
>JBJXFD010000355.1:0-2960 GCA_046153985.1 Saprospiraceae bacterium | reverse complement strand
CAATCGTTAATTGCTTTATCTGTTAAACCAAGTGCCGCATCACCTCGTCGTCATCATTTCCTTCCTGCTCCAGTTGCATGATGTCGGAAAACGCCGCGTATTCTGCACAGCAGATAGCAGGGAAAGTAGCCAGAAAACCGACCAACAGCACTACGAACCCCATTGCAGCGATAAAGCCCAAAGCAATGGAAAACAAAAATATCGTAAACCACCTTTTGGAAATGATCTTCCGACTCGCTTCCATAGCCTCTCTGGGTTCCATATTATAAAACACAACGAAAAAAGGCGCAGCACTGTAAGCAAGACTCAGGTAGATAGACGGGATTAGGAGCAGCAATGACCAGAATGGAAATATAAAATCTCCTTCGGTAAATATCCGCGAAACAGTGTGTTGAATATCCGAATCCCAAATCAATCCATCAGCCCCCCAAAAAAATGAAATAAACATGACCAGCAAAAACGGAATTGCAGCAGCTATTACGATTAATCCGGATAAAGCAGATACGATGGCCAGGTTTCGGAAATGATCGAAGCCCTTGAAAAAATCACCGAACTGGATTTCGGACGCTCCTGTGCTGATTTTGTGCGCAACAAGAAAATAGCCTACCATCAGACAAGGCAAAAGTAGCGTATTGGCGGCAAAGGTAACGATGATCGAAAGATCATTGGAGGCCCCGCTAACGGATAGATAGATTAATGTAAAGGCAATGAAAAGGCCTGGTTGTTTCCAAAAAATATTGAAGCCGCGTTCGATATAGGTTCCGAATTCGAAATTATAGCTGCGGTTTTGGATTTCGCGAATTCTTTCTGTTGCTGAAATCATGGATTTGGATTTGGGTTTTGTTAAATGAATGCCTGAATTTGAATAACAGATCCAATTTGTCCCCCTTTGGCGTGTATTGGTTATTAATACCGACAAAAAAATCAAAACACTATACCAAACCGGCAAAAGCAGGGTGTAATCGCCCGTTATGCCCTGAACTTCAGATTAACTTCTTTTTCAAATTGAGTGCTTTCATGGAATTTTTCCCACATAAGCTTATTTTGAGGGCATTTTTAACGCACCTTATACCTGAAACTCGAACATGAATCAGAAAAAAACCGGCATTATTGCCCTGATAATCTGTACGTTAGTAGCTATTTTAACTTTTGTTCATCTGAAAATCACCCCCTTGCCGGACAGCCTTTTGTTTGGAGCGCGGTGGATTGCCGTGGCAAGTTTGACCTTGTTTGCCTATGCCCGGAAATCGCTTACCACCTGGATTTTGGTCGCCATGGTCATTGGCGCGGAAATTGGCTACGACTTTCCCGAAGTTGGCATCGGGTTGCAGGTGTTGAGCAAGGTTTTTTTGAAAATGATCAAAACGATCATTGCCCCACTGCTTTTTGCAACCTTGGTTGTGGGCATTGCCGGGCATTCCGATATGCGGCAGGTAGGCCGTATGGGCTGGAAATCGCTGTTGTACTTTGAAGTCGTCACCACGGTCGCCCTGTTTATCGGGCTGTTTGCCATCAATATTTCCAAAGCAGGCGCAGGGATGGTTATCCCGGCAGATACGCAGGAAACCCTGCCGCAAACCGAGCCGCAAACCTGGCAGGACATCATCCTGCACATCTTCCCGGAAAACATTGCCCGATCCATTTACCACGGCGAGGTATTGCCCATCGTGGTGTTCAGCGTCCTTTTTGGCATTGCGCTGAGCCTGATCAAAGCGCCGCAGAAAGCAGTCATGCTGAATTTTTGCGAAAGCCTGTCGGAAACCATGTTCAAGTTTACCAACATCATCATGTATTTCGCACCCATCGGTGTTGGCGCTGCATTGGCCTACACAGTGGGACACGGCGGGCTGGCGGTGCTGGGCAACCTGTTTCACCTGCTGATCACCCTCTACATTTCATTGATTATTTTTTTGCTGGTTGTTTTGCTGCCAATTGCGCTGTACATCAAGTTACCGGTGCGCCGGTTTATCCGCGAAATTTCTGAGCCGGTATCCATCGCTTTTGCGACGACCAGTTCGGAATCGGCCCTGCCCAAAGCAATGGAAGCAATGGAGCGCATGGGCGTACCCCGCAAAATTGTTGCTTTCGTTATGCCAACCGGTTACAGCTTTAACTTAGACGGCACCACGCTTTACCTCGCCCTTGCTTCCGTCTTTGTAGCGCAGGCGGCGGGCATCGAGTTGAGCATCGGCCAGCAGATCATGATGATGGTTACGCTGATGCTGACCAGCAAAGGCGTCGCCGGCGTTCCAAGGGCTTCTTTGGTCATTTTGCTGGGCACCGTTGTCTCCTTTAATTTGCCGACCTGGCCCATTTTCCTGATTTTGGGCATAGACGAATTAATGGACATGGCCCGCACGTCGGTCAACGTCATTGGCAACTGTCTGGCCACGGCGGTCATCGGGAAATGGGAAGGGGAAGTTGATTTTGAAAAAGACATGCAAGAGGAACAGGTGTAATTTAGGCTGTTCCATACAAATACCCACTCTCCGGATTTTTTCCTTTCACGCCCCGGAAGTAATTGTCAATGAATGCAAAATCTGCGTTCGCGTCGTCTGTTGTGTAAAATGGAGCGCTTACGCTCACAACTTTGTTGGCGTAGTCAAATTTGCACAACAGGATGGGAACCCCTGCTCCTTTGGCGATGTAGTAAAAGCCGGTTTTTAACTTTTCTACCCGGCTGCGGGTGCCTTCCGGTGCAATGCACAGGGAAAATTTTTTGTCTTCGTGAAATGTGTCTACCACCGCGTCCACAAAATTGCTGCGTTTGCTGCGGTCTACGGGATAACCGCCCAGCCAGCGGAACAAAGCGCCAAACGGAGGCCGGAAAAGCGACTCCTTACCTGCGAATTTGACGTCCAATTTCATGGAGCTGCGAACCAATAAACCTAACGGGAAGTCCCAGTTGGAGGTATGCGGAATCACGATGAGCACATAGCTTGGCGGCAAGGGCCAAATTT
>JBJXFD010000345.1:0-4773 GCA_046153985.1 Saprospiraceae bacterium | reverse complement strand
AAAAGTACATTCAATTTTTTATATTAAGTCTGATGAAGAAAGAGTGAAATTGTTTTGTTTCAATTAATTATTTTTTGTCATTATTATTTAATTTAAATATTTATTAAAAAAGGGCAAAAAAATTATTAAAGATAATGATTTTCGGGGTTTGCTATTTTTGTGGCTAATGTACATCAAATTGGAGCCGCACCCATTGGAAGGAAAGGATATCAGCGTTTGCGGGGTTGTTTCCTTCTATGGCCCAACCGATTTAAAGGCCATGTACTACCACACTAACCAGCAGCTTACTACCCGCTTAAATACCGGATCGGCCAAAAAAGCTGCACCTCAAATGCCCGAATGGATGATTAAAATCATGGGGAAAGCATACTATCGCTTTAATTTTGATAAAGACTTTGCAAATGCAGGCGTTTTTGCGGTTCTTTTTGGTGGGCATCCAGATGAGTGTCCTGAACCATACGCGCTATTCTCACCAGTCACGCATGTGCATGCTAACTGTCCTGCCACCATCCTAATACAAGGTGATCATGACTTGATGGCGGCTGTAAAAACCACTCGCTTTTTGCGCACGCGTTTGGCGCAGGAAAAAGTACCCACGGTCATGCATATTTTACCACAGACAGACCATGCATTTGACCTTATATTGCCAAAAATATCTCCGTCAGCACATACCGCAATTTATGATGTGGAACGATTCCTGGCATCACAAATTAAAAACGTTGAGCAGCCAGAAGAGATTGAAAAATATCAATTACAACAATAAAACATTATTAACAACATGAAAAAAACACTCATCATCAACGGACATCCAGACAAGGAAAGCTTCTGTTTTAGTCTGGCCAAAAGCTACCAAAAAGGCGCCAATTCGGCTGGAGCCAATTGTACACTGGTTCATTTGATTGATTTGGATTTCAATCCAATTTTGACGTTTGGGTACCGAAAAATCTCTGCATTGGAGCCTGATTTAGAAAACTTCTAATAATGTTAAATTTCTAATAATGAAAAAAATATTTACCTTAACAGGAGTTATACTATGGCGGATTTTGGTTTTTTTTGCGATTGCCATTACCATTTTGCCCATAGCGTTATTGCCGGCTAGCACCAGCATCCCTTTCTGGATTCAGATTCTATTTATGATGGTAGATGCAGCACTGCTTATAGCGGTGTTTCGGCTTGGTTTTACCCTACCCGTGATTCTTGCCGAGCTTGCAGGATTTGTATTGATTGCAATCATGGCCATATATGCCTCACAAATATTCGCATCTACCCCACCCATTGTAGATGCTAATGGAAAGCCCATACCCCATAGCATTGCTGTACTCGAAAAAGTGAAACTCGGCGATGCTGAGGAATGGATCAGCATTCGTGGCAAGGATTCCCGCAATCCTGTGTTGCTTTATTTGGCTGGTGGTCCGGGTGGTAGCGAACTGGTCTCCGTGCGACGAGCATTAGGCGGTTTAGAAGATCATTTTGTAGTTGTCAACTGGGAGCAACCGGGGTCGGGTAAATCTTTCAATTCGGTGAACCGTTCCCTGTTGACACCTGAACGCTACATTACCGATACCCACGAATTGATCTTGAAGCTGCGGCTGCGCTTTGAAAAAGAAAAAGTTTATCTGTTGGGTGGATCCTGGGGCAGTGCCCTTGGCATAATGGTGGTGCAGCGACATCCAGAATTATTTCATGCTTTTATCGGTACAGGTCAAATGGTTGCATTTTTGGATAACGATCTGATTTGCTATAATTTAGATCTGCGTTTGGCGCAGGAAAGCGGCGATATTCAGCAAAGGGAAAAGCTCAAGCAGCAGGGTCCGCCACCTTATTATGGGAAAAATGCTTTGTTGAAGAGTGGAACTTTTCTTATGGATTTGAATAAGTATATGGATAAGAATCCTGCAATCGTCAACCCTGGGTATAGTACTTTTCAGGACCTTGCGGGTTCTGAGTACGGATTATATGATAAAGTAAATTTTTGGCGAGGGCTGCTCAGCACAGGAAACATTGTTTATCAGCAATTATGGAAGGTAGATTTTCGCAAGCAGGCGAAATACCTTGAAGTGCCAGTCTATTTTCTTATCGGCCGCCACGATCTCAATGCGCCGCCCAAACTGACTGAAGAGTATTTTGATATTCTTTCTGCCCCACATAAAGAGTTGATTTGGTTTGAGCAATCTGGCCATGTTCCCTGGGTGAATGAGCCGGCCAAGTTCATGGACGTAATGGTGAACCAGATTCTGAAAAAAATATGATAAACAAGATAAACATCAAGCAAAAGGAGCAATCAATCAAGCTGGTCGGATTTTATTTAGGTTACACGTTTTCCATAACGTGGTTGTGTTGGTTTACGATTATCGTTGGGAATACCTATCTGGGTATACTTGGGTACGGCACGCCTTTATTTTGGATACTGTACACCATTGGCAGTTTGGGGCCAGCCATCAGTTCCTATCTTGTTTACAGGCGGTTCAAGGAAGCGTTTATTGCAAAGTCTTTTGCAAGCTATATATTCGGTAAGATAACAAACAGGCAAGTGTGGCTCATCTTTGCTTTGTTTCTAGTGTGGCGCTTTTTTATGATCTGGATTTCCTTCGGCATCAGCCAGCCCATATCCATGAGCTCCATGCTCTCCATACTGATCAATCTGCCCTTCCTGATCCTGTTAGGCGGAGCAGAAGAATTAGGTTGGCGGGGGATCCTGCAACCCCGATTAGAAAAAATCATCCACTACATACCTTCTGTTCTGGTTGTGGGAATCATCTGGGGCATCTGGCACTTGCCATTGTGGCTGATCCACGGTACCATACAAAGTTCATTTCCATTTGGCTTATACCTTGTGTCAGGGTTGGTTTTGACTTCCAGCTTTACAACGCTCTACAAATACACCAACAACTTATTTCTGTGCGTACTCAGCCATGCCTGGTTTAATGGATGTATCAATTTGGCATTGTACATGGGTAATGATGGGGTGTTGCAACTCAATATAAATTGGAAAGTCATGGTCGTTTTTTTCCTTGAACTAACCGTATCGGTAATTTTAGGAAAGTTATACCTTGGCCACCACCCAGCCCAAAACCGTTAATTCTACCCAAACACCCATTACCACTCCGCAACGTTTTGAATGCTAATAATAAGTGTGAATCATGTAAATCATTTCAACAATTGTGTAAGGAAATAGGTGACTATAGGATGCACCTTTGTGTTGGTTATTACTATTAAAAGCAACCAAACAACAAAAAAATGAAACAATACAAATTGTTTTCCTCCACAAAGGTTGGTACGATAGCATTGAAAAATCGCATTGTGATGGCTCCCATGACGCGGTGTCGGGCTATTGGCAATATCCCCAATGATTTAATGGCAACGTATTACCAACAACGTGCTACAGCTGGTTTAATCATCGCCGAAGGCACCTCCCCTTCTGCAAACGGCTTGGGTTATGCCCGTATTCCGGGCATTTTTAGCGAAGCGCAAATACTCGGTTGGAATAAGGTAACATCAGCAGTACATAAAAGCGGTGGAAAAATAATTGTTCAATTGATGCACACGGGAAGAATTAGCCACATGCTGAATATGCCTAAAGGATCGGAAATAGAAGCACCTTCTGCCATAAAAGCAACCGGTCAAATGTGGACGGATGCCAAAGGTCTGCAAGACTACCCAACGCCCAAAGCAATGACTGCCGAAGATATTGTGTCCACCCAGGCCGAGTATGTGACCGCCGCAAAAAATGCCATGAAAGCAGGATTTGATGGCGTTGAACTACACAGTGCAAACGGATATTTGCTGGAAGAATTTTTATCGCCTGCCAGTAATGTGCGCACTGATAAGTATGATGGCAGTATCGAAAATCGTTGCCGGTTTGTAATAGAAGTGGCCGCCGCAGTCGCAACCGCTATTGGCAAAGGAAAAACGGGCATTCGTTTATCGCCTTATGGCGTTGCGGGTGACATGCCAAATTACCCTGAAATTGATTCAACTTACGATTACCTCTCAAAAGAACTCAATAAATTGGGCATTGCATATATCCACCTTGTTGACCATTCTTCCATGGGCGCCCCCACTGTGCCGATTGAAATAAAAAAACTGATCCGTAAAAATTTCAAAAACACCCTGATTATTTGTGGTGGCTATGACAAAGACAGTGCAGAAGCCGATATTGAAAGTGGTTTGTGTGATCTTATAGGATTCGGTCGGCCATTTATCAACAACCCTGATTTGGTAGAACGATTGGAAAACAATGAGGAGTTATCGCAAAACCTTAAAACGGAATTGTTCTATACTGCGGACAAAAATGGCTATACCGATTACCCTAATTTCAAAGCCCAAGTAGTACTTCAAATTCCGTAAACCATGAAATTTTTTCTGATAACAGTAGGCGTCATTATTTTATTATTCCTGATGTTCCAAATTTACACCACCATGTCTATCAATAAAACAGAGACTCAGGCTTACAAGGTAATTCGAGTTGAGGAAAATTTTGAAATTCGATATTATCCTGCTGCAATGATGGCAATGATTTCATCTACCTCAAAGTCTTACCGCGACTTGGGGAGCTCGGGATTTGGTAAATTGGCAAAGTATATTTTTGGAGGGAACGATGAAAAGAAACAAATAGCCATGACATCACCTGTACACATGGATATTAACGATACCACCTCCACTATGGCATTTGTGCTTCCGTCAGCCTATAACCAGAGTAATTTACCAAAACCAAATGATAGCAGTGTATCCATTAGGGCATCAGAACCCGAATTTGTGGCTGTAATAAAATTT
>JBJXFD010000343.1:0-6856 GCA_046153985.1 Saprospiraceae bacterium | reverse complement strand
GCCGCATCCGTATTTAGTGCCAACTAAGTTGAGGTGGTCCCGCAGCACCCAGAGCATGGGCGTGGCGGGGTCAACGTCTACCTGCTGTTTTTTGCCGTTGATGTTGAGTTGGAAGGTTGCCATAATGATAAAGGTGTGTTAGGAAAGTAGGATAATTTCAGGTTTTGTACTGAAATAAATCGCAAAATAGGAATAATCTATTGTTTGATGTTGTAAAAATCAAATATTAAGTTATAAAAATCAAACATTTGAGGAGCCGACTACTTTTTCCTCAATTGTATTGACTTTAGCATGCTTATACCAGATACTTCCGGTTTTAATGATTTCCAGTTCCTCGTCCTTTTTCCAGGTTCCGCTCATGTGGACAAATTTTGACTCATCGTGGAATAAAGGATCAAGTTTATCCACATCCTTGTCTGCCATCCATTGCCATTTCTCTTTACCTCATACCACCTCACCGCTAAGGTCGTAAAGGCGAGTGATAAAAGAGCATTTTCTGGAACGACATCTTCCCAAAAGCTGTATCTTTGAAAAAAATAAAGCAATGGTCATAGACATTCCAACCCAGATCATGGAGCAAATCCAGATGACACCGGAGCAAATAAGACTGGAACTCGCCGTGTAACTATACGATAAAAAGCGCCTAACATTGGGGCAGGCAAAACGACTGGCGGGGTTGGGCCAAATCGCTTTTCAGCAAGAGCTGGCAAAGCGGGACGTGTATATTCACTATGACATGAATGATTTCCAAAAAGATATAGCTAACCTTGGCATTCAACCCAACAAATGATAATCGTCAGCGACACCTCCCCCATTACGAACCTCATCCGAATTTTGATAAAAAATGGACAAAGACAGATTGTTGCTGACACAAGCAGAACCTGTGCTCGACCATTTTCAAAAGATACTGCCATTAAGCAATGTAGAAAAGCAATTGGTTACCGACTTGTTCAAGCCCCGATTGTATAGAAAACCTTTAGCGCTTGTTCTGGAAATTTCGAACAAGCGCTTAGTCTCAAAGAGGTACCTACTTATTGTCTGTCTTTATAGTCGGTGGCTGTTCTTTAGAGTTCTAGAGCAAGGCATATCGGACTATATAGACAGACACTACTTAGGGTTCCATCAAAACTGAACAGGAATGCGTTGGTTCCGCCAGTCAATGTGAATTTATTTTTCAAAAACTAAAACAATAAAGTGTATTTTTGCGTTAATTTTTTCAAAAAACACTTCCATTATGCTTGTTCAGGTTTCTGTCCGCAACTACAAAGTGTTCAAAGCTGAAGCAAAACTAACCCTTTTCGCCTCCAATTACGACAAAACTACCCGTGAACAGGAGAATGTTTTCGAGGCGCCCAAGTTCGGTTTGAGACTATTGAAAAGCGCCGTAGTCTATGGTGCTAATGCCAGTGGGAAAACGAAATTAATTGATGCGGTTCATTTCATGAAGGATTTTATACTGAACTCCTCAAAAGAATCGCAGCAAGGCGAGCAGATAGACACCGAGCCTTTTCGGCTCCACACAGCGACCGCCGGATTGCCCTCCATGTTCGAAGTTGTTTTCATACACGAAGACGAGATGTACCGCTACGGTTTCGAGACAACACCTAAAGAAGTCGTTTCGGAGTGGCTTTACTACCGCCCAAATACCAAAGAAGTGGAAATTTTTTTTCGGGAAGGACAAAATTTTACCGTTCATTCCCGGTTATTCAAAAAAGGTAGTCTGCTGGTGAAAGAAAACATGGTGCGCAACAATGCGCTCCTGCTCTCAGTAGCGGCACAATTCAATGACAAGTTTGCTCAAAAAATTTTGTGGTGGTTTGAGGGTTTCAGGCAGTTATCAGGTCTATTTGAAGACAAAATGATGAGAGAAACTATTGGAAGCTTAAAGTCTCTGGACATCAAGGAAGAAGTTTTAAAAATGCTGAAATTTGCGGACACTGGCATTGAGGACTTTGATGTTGAAGAAAAAGAAGAATGGCATGATTTAGAAGATGATATGATTTCAAAGATTTTAAAATTCACAATCGCCGCCACTGGAATTCTTAATATTTATGACATCAAGACAAAACACTCAATTTTTAATGAAGCTAATGAAAAAACCGGACAATTAGAGTTTAATTTAGATAAAGAAGAATCTTCTGGTACTGCTAAGTTTTTTGCACTTGCAGGTTTGGTAATAAATACATTGAATTATGGCGATATTCTATTTATCGATGAATTGGACTCAAAAATACATCCAAATTTAGTAGAACACATAGTCTCCCTTTTTAACTCAAAAATAACCAACCCTAATAATGCCCAACTCATCTTCAACACCCACAACACCAATTTGCTTCGTTCCGGGCTATTTAGGCGAGACCAAATTTGGTTTGTAGAAAAAGACCGCTTAGGGGCAGCTTCGCTATATTCGCTCTCTTCTTTCAAAACCGATGAGGGTGGTCGAAAAACTGACAATTTCGAGGAAAACTATTTGCAAGGGCGGTATGGCGGCGTGCCGATCCTGGGCGATTTCTCCAAAATCTTTCAAACGGAAAACAGTGCGGAAAAATGAAGATGAAGGACAAAAAACCGGCTCAAATCGCACAAAAAGAAGCGCATAAGGCGAGGCTCAAAGAAGCTAAAATGCGGCGTGCTGCCCCTGATTTTCAGTTGCCGGAGCCGACCAGACCGGAGCGACAACGCTTTCTGATTGTTTGCGAAGGTTTGAACACCGAGCCGGACTACTTTTATCATCTGCGACAATACTTTCGGATGACGGCTGCCGAAATTGTGACTATTGGTGGTGCCGGTGAAACTATCCGTGTAGTCGAAAGGGCAAAAAAAGAAGCCGGGAAGAGCCGTTTTGACCAAATCTGGGTCGTTTTTGACAAAGACGACTTTCCTTCAGACCATTTCGACAACGCCATTCACATGGCAATGGCGGCAGGGTTCGGCGTGGCGTATTCCAACCAGTCCTTCGAATACTGGCTGATTCTGCATTTTGAAAACCATCAGGGTGGAGCGATGGACCGTAAGCAGTATCCCAAAAAATTGAACGACTATCTCTTGCCTTTCGGTCTTTATTATGATGCCGAAGGCAGCAAAAGTATTTCCTCTGAAATATTTCAGGTTTTGACGAGCAAAGAGCTAAAAACAGGGGAAAGCCGCCTCGACTTGGCGATGCAAAGAGCCGAAAAAATAATTGTATTTCATGCAGATGAGCCTTCCCCCGCTGCGGCAGAGTCTTCCACGACAATTTTCGACCTAGTGCGAGAATTGTTGAAGTTTGTGTAATTTTTTTACGAAGATTTAATTTAATTCATTTAAAATCAGACACTTAGACCAATATCACATCTTTTACCTTAATCCTTCAAAGACCCCATATCAACCACAAACCGGTAGCGCACATCACTCTTAATCATTCTTTCATAAGCGTCATTAATGTCCTGCATGTTGATCATTTCAATGTCTGAAACGATGTTGTGTTCTCCACAAAAATCAAGCATTTCCTGTGTTTCGGCAATGCCCCCGATAACGGAACCGGCTACGGCTTTTCTGCCCAGGATCATCGGAACGGTATTCAAAATAGGCTCTAATCCGCCCAGGTAACCAACCAAAACCAGCGTGCCATTGATGCTTAACGAAGCCACATAAGGGTTTACATCGTGTACATTCGGTACTGTATCAATGATCAAGTCAAACTTTCCTTTAACCGACTTCATTTGAGCCGCATCTGTTGAGATGATCACGGCATCTGCGCCCAATTGCAGTGCGTCTTTTTCTTTACCCGGAGTTCTTGAAAAAAGGGTAACGTCTGCCCCTAATGCTTTTGCGAGTTTGATGGCCATGTGGCCCAAGCCTCCCAAACCCACCACCGCTATTTTACTGCCTTTTCTAACTTTCCAGTGGCGAAGCGGCGACCAGGTGGTAATTCCGGCGCAAAGCAAAGGCGCTGTAGCCGCCAAATCCAGGTTTGCGGGAACTTTCAGCACAAAGTGCTCATCCACAACAATTTTTTCGGAATACCCGCCAAAAGTTTGCGTTCCTAAATATTTCTCTTTCCCATTGTACGTCCCTGTAGATCCGGTTAAACAATATTGTTCCAGGTCGTGCTGACAACTGTCGCATGTCCTGCAGGAATCTACCAAACAGCCAACTCCGGCATAATCCCCTACTTTAAGTTTGGTCACTTCAGCACCCGTTTTGGTTACTTTTCCAATAATTTCGTGCCCGGGAACAGCCGGATAAATGGTTCCACCCCAATCGTTTCTGGCGGTGTGCAAATCAGAATGGCAAATACCGCAATACAAGATTTCAATCTCTATATCGTGTGGCATTACAGCTCTGCGCTGTATGGTCATTTCTTTTAAGGGTGCTTCGGCAGCTGCAGTGCCAAATGCTTTAATGTTTTTTGATTCCATGATTTTTTTTTAAAGCGTTCAGGTTGGAGGGGCATTATGGATAAGTGTACATGCTACAAACCTGTTGCCTTTTCCATTTGTTCATTGGAACGCGTACCAAACACATTGAAATGCCCGATTTCGTTCCGGATGTTGTCGGGCATCCAGTCAAATTTCCTTTTGTAGAAATCTTCTAAAGATTCAATCTTGTCCATGTATACAAAAGTACATAGGATGCGGTTCCCGCTTTAACAAAAATCAAACAGACTATTACGAAAATCGAACATTGAGGGACTTTAAAAGACAAACCATACCTTTGCCCAGTCATCAACGGCAACAACCCCAATCATCAAACAATAAAACTTTAACAGTCAATTACTTAATCAAACAATAATGAGAAACTCGATTTTGACATCCTTCGCTGTGCTGATGCTGGCGAGTGTTTTTTCCTGCAAAAACGACACAAAAACGCCAGAAACAACGCCTGTAGTGGGCCAACTCCGATACGAAAAAAAGCATGGAACCGACTGCGACAAACCGGACACCCTGCGCTACAATTGCCTGACCATCGATCTCGCCTGGCCAAACGTGGAAACCGGCAGCGACGCGCTTAAAAAAAGCGTAGCGGATTGGGCGAACGACTACCTCATTGCAATCCTTTCTGCAGGCGCTATGGATATTGAAGCTACAAATCCCCCAAAAACTGTAGAAGCTGCTGCAACGGCATTTATTGAAGCCCATAAAACGTTTTCAATTGATGCCGCCGATTCGCCGATGGGGCAATGGACGGCTGAAAGCAAGGATACGACCCTGCTCAACGATGGCAAATACCTGACCCTTGAGATCAATGGTTTTACCTACGCGGGCGGAGCGCACGGTAGCCCAACAGCCGCTGTGGCTACCTTTGATGCCCTTTCGGGCAAACAACTCACCTGGGCCGACCTCGTCAATGATCAATCGGCTCTGCAGGTGCTTGCTGAAAAAGTTTTCCGGACTACGAGAATGGATATTTTTGCGCCAGAGGATGGCTCAGAACCGTTCGAATTTGATGAAACCTTCCAATTTGCGTTGCCGCAAAACTATGGATTGGTAGCCGGCGGTATTTATTGCCACTATTTAGCCTACGAAGTTGGGCCGTATGCCATCGGCAACACCCAATTTGTCATTCCGTTTGAATCCCTCGGCTCCAACTTCAAAATCGCAGCCACGCCGGGCAGCCTTGGCGAGGCTTCCAACCTGTACAAAATGGAAGGCAATGAGTTCATCATTCCAACCTTCGAAATTGAGGTGAGCAACAGCCTCAAAGCCGACCAAACGCTCACAAATCAAAAAGAGACCATCATTGTATCGGCCTTCTTCAACGGCGACCCTGTGAATGAAAAAGACCTGGATGATGACGGCCAAATGTTCATTACCAAAAAGGAAATAGAACTGACTGGCGATAATCGAATTGCCAAATTTGAGGGCTTAAAATTTTCCAAAGCAATGTATGACAAGCTGGCCGACAAAGACATCACTTTACTGATCAACGTTTACAGCGGCCGCAAGTCTTCCGATGATAACCTGCTGGACTGTGGCATCCTTGAGGCCAACGCCAGCAAGTTGATGAATAAACGCTTTACCCTTAACTGTAAGTTGATAGAAGAACCTGTACAATCGGAGCTTTCGAAAAACGTGCAATAAGCTTCATCTATTAGACTTGGTGAAATGTTGTAAATCAATCATTTCACCAAGTCTAACACCTGTGCCTATGCCGAAGATGTATAAATCCAGGAACCCATACCACCCGGATATCCCCCTTTTCCTGATGCTGATTCCTTTCATCAGTGCGTTCAATTACTACTTAACCTACTCCAATATCGGGGTGAACTGGTTTTTGCTGCTCACTTTTTCAATTGACACCGTGCAGGGTTATTTTGCGTGGTGGGGGGTGCGCGCCTTCATCCTTTATTTAGACCAAAAGTTGCCTTACGAAAACGGGGTTTTTCGGCGTATTGCCGTTCAGTTGTTCAGCACTATGTTAATTGGCTTAGCCATCATCAGCCTGTTGACCGAGTTGACGAGTTGGATTGCGAAAGGCAAACCCGCGCCTTTGCATTTCTATACGCTCGACCTCGTCATCATCAGTATTTGGTTTTTTGTAATCAACGGCATTTACATCGTCCTGCACTATTACTACTTGTGGCAGCGATCGGAAGCCAAGCGCCAGGAAGCGCACCGCATCCTTACAGAAGGCTTGGTCGTAAAACAGGGCAAGCAGGACATCCGGTTGGCTTACGAAGAAATAGCCGGTTTTTATGTGGATCAGGAATACGCCGTCGCTTGTCACCTGAACGGCAAAAAGTACTACCTCGATCAATCGTTGGACAAAATTGAAAAGAACCTGCCGGTCGCCTTTTTTTTCCGGCTTAACCGACAGTACATCCTCCATCGCCAGATCGTCTCCGGGTTTAAGCGTGCCGAAAATGGCAAAATTT
>JBJXFD010000341.1:0-26462 GCA_046153985.1 Saprospiraceae bacterium | reverse complement strand
ACGAAAACTACGACAACAGCGGAAAACGGGCGGATACCGGCGTGATTTCTTATTTGGATCCCGACCCGGCAGGCGTGTTTCCGCAGGTCTCCATTGCGCTCAGCAACGAAGACGCCGCTTTCCTGCGTGCGCTCCTGCGCGAAACCTATGCCCGCATCCTGAATCACGAATTTTATGAAGGTTGCGGCGATCCTTCTTGTGCCTGGTGCAATTTTGTGCGTTTGAAAGGAACGGTGGATAGTTTTAGCGGAGAGGAGTTAGAGGAGCTGGATGATTGAAGAGTGCTTTCCAATAACTTCAATTCCGCTTTGAAAATTCTGAAAAAAATCATAAATTTGTAGAGGTCAGGGCAATACGCTCTACTACCAAAACAAGGGTCTATGACTACGGTTTTAAAAGTAAATATTGGCGATATCAATCCTCAATTCATCCATGATTTGAAGGAAAAATTCAATACTTCGGCCCAGGTTGAAATCCGGGTGGAGGAGCAAACGCATGGGGAGGGATTGCTGTCAGAAGAACAATTCTGGGGGATAATAGACCTTTTGGACTGGAGCAAAAAAAATCGGGATGAGATTGTGGCGCCTGCAGTTGTTACATTATCCCAAATGCCGGTGTCCAATGTCTATTTGTTTAAAGACAAACTGTCAGAAAAGCTTTACCATTTAGATACCAGAGCACATGCCAAGGGCTATATGGAAAAACAGGAAGATGACTATTTTTCTGTTGACGATTTTTTGTATGTCCGGTGCGGCGTTGTTGCGGAAGGCAAAGCCTATTATCAAAGCATCTTGAATAACCCGGCTGAGATGCCCGGCGATATAGACTTTGAACATTTGCTCAACCTTGCCGACGAGGCTTATGAATTGAAGACAGGTAAGCCTTTTGACTATTTTCCCATTTTCAATTATGAAACCCGGAGCAATGCGGAAGGGTGGAAAAAGGAAATCCGGTTGATTGATTCTACCGACGTCCGACGATAAGAGGTTGGGGGTAGCTGGTGGTGTTTGAATTATCTAGACATTCCAGCTATCTTCACAATTATGAGGCAATTGCTTTATTTATTTTTCAGAATAATATCTTGGATTTCGGCAAAAGAGCTTGAATATTATTTTGTTCTGATAATGGTATCTTATTCCCATACAAAACTAAAACGCCTAATGATTTCAAATGGCCAATTTCAATCGGTAATCCAGTCAATTTATTATTACCTAAATCCAAAGTCGTCAAGTTTTTTAATTGTCCAATTTCGGGAGGCAGATTCCTTAATTGATTATGGGCTAAAAAAAGTGTGCTCAAATTGGTTAACTTTCCAATTTCATTAGGCAAATTACTCAATGAAGTGTTTTTTAAATTTAGTTCTACCAAGTTATTCAACTGCCCAATTTCGGTTGGCAACCAACTAAATTTCTCGCCAGCCAATTTTATACTTTTCAAGTTTTTCAATTTTCCAATTTCAGGAGGCAAACCACTCAAAGGCGTTCCATAAGAAATCAAATTTTCAAGATTATCTAAGCTCCCAATTTCGGGAGGAAGGCTGCTTAATTGATTCCAACTTAAATTTAAGTTTGTTAAGTTTTTTAAATTTCCAAATTCAGGAGGTAAATCTTTAAAAGTAGTATTATTAATTTCCAGCTCAATTAAATTGGTTAAGTCTCCAATTTCGGAAGGTAATTTGTGTAACCTTCTTCCGGAAATGGTTAAAGAGATTAGGTTATGTAATTTTCCCAATTCAGGAGGTAAACTATATAAAGTGTTACAAGTAATTGATAAGGAGGTTAGTTTTTCTAATTCACCAATTTCAGAAGGTAAGCTATCCAAATCGCTGGCACTCAATTTCAAGGATTCCAAGTTTTTTAGCTGCCATACCTCTTTGGGTAAATACTTCAGTTTGCCGCTCAAATCTAATGAGGTCAATTTTACTAATAACCCAATTTCGGGGGGCAAATCGTTTAGATTGTAGGCAGATAAAGACAAAGATGACAAATGTTTTAACTGTCCAATTTTTGAAGAGATATAATTAAAACTACTTAATGAACTGCTTCCCAAATGCAATGTTTCTATATTTTCTAGTTGCCAAAGTTCCTCGGGCAAATTATTTAATTCAGTGTAAGATAAAACTAATGTTCTTAGATTTTTTAATTGCCCAATTTCAAATGGCAAACTACTTAATTTACTACTTGAAACTACCAAAGTAGTTAGTTTTTCTAACTTGCCAATTTCTGAAGGTAACGTGTTTAAATTTGTAAACGTCAATATTAGTGCTGACAAATTTTCTAAATTTTCAATTTCAACTGGCAAATTTTGAATTTGACTTCCACTTAAAATTAAAACCCGTAAGGGTTTGTGCCAAAAAATTTGTTCTGGTATTTTTTGAGACCTTTTCCCAGATAAATCAAGGGCAGTAATATTGTCTTTCAGGTCTTTGATATCGTAGGCAACTTGAAAAGTGTCGCCTTTTGCATTTACAATAAAATCATTACTCCCTATTTTTATTTTTTTAAAGTATTCACTTTGTGCCCATAACGCACAAGCAAAAAAGCAAATTAGGCTAGCCAAGAGGATTTTTTTCATTAAAATTTCATTTTTTTGCTTCATTTTTTTTCTTATTTGGTTGCTGCCAATAACGGCTTCGCCGCAACACCCGATATAAATTCCACTGCGGATTGCCGATAGTAGTGTGCGTTTAACAAACTATGAGCGCCAATCCATTTATTAGGCGAAGTTAGCGATTTTTTCCCAAGCTCAGCAGCCCGCGAGCAGGTTTTTCGACTAACACCCACACTTCAGAATTCCTACGCTTCCCCCAACGCAATCGCGCCCGTATGCTTCGGCGCCCCCCTTACCTCCCTGTTAATATTATACATCAACCACACACAAATCAGCATCGTGGACGCCACCACCCAACCCAAAGCCGGGTAATTTTCCAAACGCCCAGTGGCCGTTTGGTGGACGATCAGGCCGGCAATCGCAGAGGAAATCCCTCCGGAGATTTGCGAGACCGATGCATTTACGCCCATGAAAGCGCCCCGGTCCACCTGGGCAGGCACGGCTGTTAACAGGGCCGATGAAGAAATCATGCGCGCCGTGATGCCCGCGAAAAGAATGGCATTGAAAGCAATCAGCAGCCACAATGGCGTGACGCCGAGGTTGGTATAAATCAAAACCAAAAGAATGGATAAGGCCGAGCCGCCTGCAAAAACCCGCATCGGACCGACGCGGTCGGTCAATTTGCCAATCAAAGGGCCCATAATCATCGAGCAAATGCCCGTGACTAAATAAATCAGTGGTAAATCTTCTAAGCGAATGCCCAGGTTGTTGACAGCAAATGCACTCCCAAACGGCATGAGCATAAACCCGCCTGTAGCCAGCAGGGTTGTTGCAGCAAAGGCCCGAAGGTGGCGCTGTTTGGAAACCGTTCCCACAAGGTGCTGAAAAGCAGAATGGTCTTTCTGGATGGCCAAATGCGCGTCCACCGGTTTCATTTTCCACAGAATCAATCCTAAAAGTGGGATGCACAGGCCGGCAATCATCAAAAACGGGGCGTGCCAATCCCATAAATTGGATAAGTACAGCCCGGCGGGTAAACCCAATACCTGGCTCACTGCAAAGGCCATTTGCACAAAACCCATCACCCTTCCCCGGGTTTGCAACGGAAAAAGATCGGTGATGATGGCAAAAGAAATCGAGCCGATGACCCCGCCAAAAATTCCGGTAATAATGCGGGCTGCCAGCAGCAAGGGGTAGGTGGGGGCAAATCCGCACAAAAAAGTGCCGGCAATAAATCCGGCGAAAAAGAACAACAGCAGCTTTTTCCGGTCGAAACGATCGGCAAAACCCGCCGCCAATAAGCCCGAAGCGCCTGCACTTAGAGCATAAGCGGAAACAACCAGTCCAAATTGGGAGGGATTGATGTTCAGCAGCGGCATCATCTGCGCGCCAAGCGGCGACAACACCATAAAGTCGAGGATGATCGCAAACTGCAGAAAGGCCAATGTGCCAATGAGGAAGATCTGGTATGGGGTAAAAAGCTTTTCTTTAGCCATGAGACTTAACTGGTTAATTTCTGTATTTCTCCGGGATCAATTCCAACACATTCCCGTTGTATAAGTGGATATTTTTGAAATGCATTTTGCCTTCATGTGCTAGTTTGCCGATCACAATGGAGGGATGTATGCCGTATGTTACTGCGCATTCTTCTACGCGGTTTACACTTAAATAGTGTAATTCCCCTTTGAGTTTCTCCAGTATTTCCGGGTGCTTTAGCATCTTCGAAGCCATTGCATTTGCTTCTTCTTCTATTGTGCTCTTTTCTCCGTCGTGTAAATTATCCAAAATAAAAGGGACGTCCTCGTTCAGGTGCAGCAATACATGCGCCAGCTCATGCGCAAGGGTAAACCAAAAATGGTCTACGCGTTTGTACCTGCCGGTGTAAACTACGGTTGGACTACCATTGCTAAAGAAAGCAGCACCATCCAAGTTGGTTTTCTCCAAATGAGGTAATACTAGAAATTTAACACCAACGCGACCGAGTTCATCTAAAAAATCCGGAATGCCATTTTCACTAACTGTATACACTGCAATATTTTTGCAAAGTTCCTCCAATTTTTGGCGCCGGTAATCCCCTACTTGAATTTGTAGTGCTTCTATCTGTGCCTTGCGATACCAGGTTATTGCGTAACCAGCATTATATTGGTTATACACATCTGATTTTCGAGTAAGAAAAGGAAGCAGGTTTTTATCAAAATCTTTAAAATCCAATTCCGTTTTACCCCAGAACTTCAGAGCTTGGCTTTTAAGATCTTCTAAATCCCGGGGCGGCAGCAACCACCCCTTTTTTATCATATCACGCACAGGCATTCGTGCATAAATTTGAGCTTTAATATCTGCTATTTTTTCCTTTTCGGTAGGCACGTCCTGCAACCACAATTGATAGGCGTTATCAAGGTTGAGCCAATACTGGGCCGAAGTATCAAAAACTT
Source organism: Saprospiraceae bacterium (assembly GCA_046153985.1). GTDB lineage: Bacteria > Bacteroidota > Bacteroidia > Chitinophagales > Saprospiraceae > JABWAJ01. The sequence goes on along the minus strand of JBJXFD010000341.1, from coordinate 21,480 downwards.
CTGCCAAAATTCGCGCCATGTCTATGCTTATGCTTTTTTTATTGTTCAGCACTTCGCTGATGTGCTTTTGTGAAAAGCCGGTAATTTCAGCAAAGTCTTCCTGATTCCATTCGCGTTGTTCGAGTTGTTCACGGATAAAATAACCGGGACCAAATTTTTTCGCCGGTCTAGATTGTGCTGTACTGATCATGGAGTCAAGCATAGTGGTTTGAAATAGTGAGCAGGTAAAAATCACCAATTGTACAAGATTCGTTTGTCCAGTTTATATTCATACGACTTTCATTTGACTTAGATGTAATGCAAATATATACCTTTTTGGTAAAAAATGAAAAAACTTTAATGGTGGGTCACTATATTTGGTCCGGATAATTCAATTTATAGACATCACATGACCAAAACCATCCAAAACTGGGCTGGCAACGTCCAATTCAAGCCGGAAAACTACCTGCTCCCGGAGCATCCGGACGAAATCGCAGTGTATATCCGGCGCGCCGCGGAAGCAGGCAAAAAAATCCGGACGGTGGGCAGCGCACACAGCTTTTCACCCCTGATCGAAACGCAGGACTGGCTCCTGTCATTAGATCGCTATCAGGGATTGAGCGCCTTTTCAAAAACATCCCGCACCGCTACGGCAAAAGCGGGCACAAAGCTTTATACATTAGGCGAACTGTTGTTCCGGAAAGGGCTGGCCATGGAAAACCTCGGCGACATTGACCGGCAATCGCTGGCCGGGGCGCTGACCACCGGTACGCATGGCTCCGGAACGGATTTTGGTATTTTAGCGACACAGGTGGAGGAACTTAGTTTGATAGACGGCCTCGGAAACCCGCATACTTGTTCACGAACCCAGGCCCCGGAGTTGTTCCGGGCAGCACTGGTGTCAATGGGTTTGCTGGGTGTCATCACCGAACTCAAACTGCGCTTGGAGCCAGCCTATCGCCTGCATTATTCACACAAAAAAAGCAGTCTGGACGAAACCTTAGAACATCTGGAGGACTATAAACGCAACAACCGGAACTTTGAATTCTATTGGTTCCCGCACACCAAATCCGTGCAGTTAAAGATGGTCAACCGGACGGATGATTCACCCCGCCACAACGGCGCAATGCGTTGGGTAAATGACGTCCTAATCGAAAATGCCGCTTTTGGGGCCTTGAGTCGCTATGCCCGCCGGTTCCCAAGCCAGGCCATGGGCGTAAGCCGGCTATGCGGGAAACTCATTTCCGACGGCGAGCGGGTGGATTGGAGTCACCGCGTTTTTGCCACCGCGCGTTTAGTACCTTTTATAGAAATGGAGTACAACATTCCAACAGAAAACTTTGTTGGAGCGTTTCGTGATATGGAGGCGGCCATCAACAAGCACCGGTTTGCCGTTCACTTCCCGGTAGAATGCCGCTGGGCAAAAGCGGACGACCTCCTGCTTAGTCCGGCCAATGGACGCGACAGCGCCTACATTGCGGTACACATGTATAAAGGAATGCCCTGGAAAGCTTATTTTGAAACACTGGAAGCCATTTTCAAAGCGCACGGCGGCAGGCCCCACTGGGGAAAAATGAACACCTGCACGGCTGAAGACTTTCAAAAAATTTACCCGAATTGGCCTCAATTTCTGGCTATTCGCGAAAAGATGGACCCCAACCGGATCTTTATGAATTCCTATTTCGGGCAATTGATCGGCTGATGTCGGTATCTTTGCTGTTCAAATATTAATATAGATGGAACCGAGGCTCAAGATTGCCATACAAAAATCAGGTCGTTTGCAGGAAGACTCCCTGCGTTTGCTGCGCGAATGCGGCATCAGGGTGGACGACGGCAAGGATCAACTGCGGGCCCAGGCGCGCAATTTTCCTTTGGATTTACTTTATTTGCGCAATTCGGATATTCCGCAATACATCGAAGACGGGGTCGCCCACGCTGGCATTCTGGGCGAAAACACCTGGTTGGAAAAGCAAAAAGACATCCGGTCGGTCATTTCTTTGGGATTTGCCAAATGCCGCCTGTCGGTAGCCGTTTCCAAAACGACGGAGTATCCCGGCGTGCAATGGCTGCAAGGCAAGCGCATTGCGACTTCTTATCCAAATTCCCTGCGCGCTTTTTTGGAAAAGAACCGCATTGATGCCGAAATCCATGAAATTTCCGGATCGGTAGAAATCGCGCCCAATATCGGCCTTGCCGACGCCATTTGCGACCTGGTCAGCTCGGGCAGTACCCTGTTCCAAAATGGATTAGAAGAAAAAGAAGTCGTGCTGCGCTCGGAAGCCCACCTCTATGCGAACAAACAATTAGATCCGGCGATTGGCAGCATCCTCGACAAACTGATTTTCCGCATTCAGTCGGTGCTTGAAGCGCGGCAACACCGCTACCTGCTGATGAATGCCCCAGTTAGTTCGGTGGAGCGCATCACGCAGATTTTGCCGGGTATGAAAAGCCCAACGGTCATGCCATTAGCGGTGGAAGGCTGGTGCTCCATCCACACCGTTATTCCTGAAGCGCGTTTTTGGGACATTATTGACGAACTGAAAGCAAGTGGGGCACAAGGTATTTTGATCACACCGATTGAAAAAATGATTTTATGAAACCGTATGTTTTGCCTGAAAGGAGCGACTGGCCAGACCTTATACGTCGTCCGGCGATGGATACCGCTTCCCTGGAAACGGTTGTCGGCAGTATTCTGCAAGCAGTAAAAGAGGAAGGCGATGTAGCCTTAAAACGCTACACGCAACAATTCGATCAGGCCGAAATTACTGTGCTTGCAGTCAGCGAGCAAGAATTTCTGGACGCGGAACAAGCGTTGGAAGAGAACCTGAAAGCCGCCATCCGCCTTGCAAAAGGCAACATCGAGCGCTTCCACGTCCGGCAACACGATGTGGTGGAGGTCATAGAAACCATGCCTGGCGTACGTTGCTGGCGAAAAAGCATGCCGATCGAAAAAGTAGGCCTTTATATTCCCGGTGGCACGGCGCCTTTGTTTTCCACGGTTCTGATGCTGGGCGTACCGGCGGCATTGGCTGGTTGCAACGAGGTGGCTTTATGTTCCCCGCCGAGGACCGACGGATCCATCCATCCGGCAATTTTGTACGCTGCCCGGCTGGCCGGTATTCGCAGTGTTTTCAAAGTCGGTGGCGTTCAGGCCATTGGCGCAATGGCTTACGGCACGGAGAGCATCCCGGCGGTTTATAAAATATTCGGGCCGGGCAATCAGTACGTTACCTGCGCCAAACAATTGTTGCAGCGCATGCGCATTAGCATTGACCTGCCAGCCGGCCCTTCTGAAGTTCTGGTTTGTGCCGACCATACGGCAAACCCTGAATTTGTTGCGGCTGATCTATTGTCTCAAGCAGAACACGGCGTCGACAGCCAGGTTATCTTGGTTGCTTTTGAGGAAACCTTCGTGCAACAAGTGCTGGCGGCCATTGACCGACAATTGGAGTCCCTGCCGCGCCGCGACATTGCTCAGGCGGCTATGGCAAATAGCGTGGCTGTGGTTTTAAAAAACCGTTCGGATGCCACGGACTTCATCAATGCTTACGCACCGGAGCACCTGATCCTGTTGGTGGAAGATGCCAACGCTTTTTCAGCAGGCATTGCCAATGCGGGCTCGGTTTTTCTCGGGCATTACACCCCGGAATCTGCCGGCGACTACGCTTCCGGCACCAATCACACCCTGCCGACCAACGGGTATGCCCGTACTTACAGCGGCGTTTCACTCGACTCTTTTGTAAAAAAGATCACTTTTCAGGAAATCACCCGCGAAGGATTGGAACTACTCGGGCCTGCGGTGATGTGCATGGCCGAGGCGGAAGCGTTGGTGGGGCATAGCCGGGCGGTGGCGATTAGAATTGGGAATACAACTCCATGACTACCTTCCTCGAAGGCGTCCAAATCGGCCTCCTCCTCAGCATCCTTGCAGGCCCTTTGCTCTTTGCATTGCTGCAGGCGGGCATTGAACGGGGCACACGCGGTGGATTTAGCGTGGCTTTGGGCATTTGGATCAGCGACTGGCTTTTTATCGCAGCCTTGCTTTGGGGGTTTTCTTATCTAAACGATCTGAGCACACAACCCGAATTCCGGTTTTGGATAACCCTGCTGGGCGCTTTCACCCTCGGTGGTGGCGGCGTAAGTATGTTGCTTTCCAAAAAAACGCCCGAGCCTGATAATCTTTCTCCTTCCCGAAACACCGATATCCAATTATTCATCAAAGGTTTTTTGATCAATACGATCAACCCGTTTACCGTTTTTTTCTGGATGGGCGCTATTGGCGCAATGGCTGTTCAGAAGGCGTTTTTGCCCGGTGATTTATGGATGCTCTGTCTGGGCATCATGTTGACCATTATGCTGGCCGACTCCGCAAAAGTCTTTTTCGCCAAAGCGATTCGGCATTTTTTAAGTCCAAACCACATCCTCTGGCTTCGTCGCATTTCCGGATTGGCTTTGTTGGGCTTTGGACTTTGGCTGCTTGGGCAAATCTTATTTTTCAATGCAACAGCGTTGCAGTAAAGCAGCGAAAACCAATCCCATTACGTCATTATATTAGGTCTCGCACTGTTAGGTGCGGATCCTTTTTTGTCATACTGAACGTTGCGAATCATTTGATTAAGCTGAAGGTGATACACTAACTAAGCAACGTGAAGTATAAAAAACCGAACCATGCCAGGAAAACATTACCTCTTACTGCTTGCGTGCAGCCTGCTCCTTTTTGGCTGCCGGGATTTTGCGCTGACCGATATTCCGGAACAGACGCAAGGATTGGCGCCCGTCTATTTGCCTTTAGATTGGCAGGATGTGAAAACCGAACCAGAAAAAACAATGAGTACGCCTGTTCAGGTGATTCGTCGCGAAGGCTATCTGTTTGTGCTGGACGACCGAAAAGGCATCCACCTCATTGACCATACTCAGGCTGACGTACTGAATAAGATTGGTTTTTTAAAAGTGCCAGGCTGTAAAAAAATGGCCCTCCATGGCACACATTTCTATGTCAACAATTTCCAGGATTTGCTCATTTTTGAAATCGGCCCCGGCGCTGCATTCACCTTGAAAAAGCGACTTGGCAATGCTTTTGAAATGGATTTTGACAGCAATTTCCCTTCGCACCATCGTGGCTTTTTTGAATGCGTGGACGACGAACGTGGCCCCGTCATTGACTGGGAGGATGCACTGCTTTTAAGCCCTGAATGTTGGAGATAAGCCCCAGTTTTCTATCCCTTTAAATTCGCTACCTCATGAAAAAGCTATTTCTTTTATTGTTTGCCTATTTTACTTTTGCCCAACTTTCATGTCCTGAAATTGATGAGACACCCTGGGATTGGTTTCCACGTTTATCCTATGATTTCGACATACAAGGTGCCAGGCTCTATCTCGCCAATACCCGCAGCATCCGGTCTTTTGAGTTGACCGATCCGGTCGCCCCGGCTTTGACCGGCGCAGCGTTCACTGAAAACGGTGTGTTCCAGGTGGAGGCGACACCGGGGTTTAGCGCGGTAATCGGCAATTTCACAAGCCTTGTTTTTCCGCTAAATGCGAATGGCGTACCCGAAACGCCGTTCGAAACCCAGCTCTTCGATGGCTGTTTGCCGGTCGTCTCCAATGCCGGGTATTTTTTTTCTTTGGAAAACATTACAGCAGGTTGCCGCAATCCTTCATTCGCCCAAGGCAGCATGGTTCGCATCATCCCCATATCAAATCCGCTCCCCGAAGCAGCCCTGATTAAAACAGTCTCACTTGCCGATCCCCGGGACGTAGCAATCGAAGGCGACTTGCTTTTCATTGCGGACGGATTGAGCGGGCTAAAGGTATTTTCAATCGCTGACCTTGATCACATACAACTGCTGTCGCACCACAGCGATCTGATTGCCACCCGCGTTCAGGTGGGCGAAAACCGGCTAACCGTCTTGAGCGATACCCGGCTGTTGGTTTTCGATTATTCGAATCCGGCTGCCCTTCAGTTGCTGGCTGAAATGCCGTTTTGAAGCTTTGACAAGCTAATCCGGATGATAAAAATCCCAACGTTTTTAACCCGCTAAAATATCCAAAGCCATGCGCCATTCCTGCCTTTTTATTGCTTTAGCCTGGTGCTTTCCCTTTGTTGCATTTGCACAACGTGCGGATAGTATGGCAACCGCTCCCCGGTTGATGTTAAAAGCCTCGGTCGGTGATTTAATCGGAACGCAATATTCGAGAGTCCATCTATCTGCAGCCTGGCGGATGACGCCCCGACAATATGTGGAGGTCGGCGGCGGCAGACTCATTCCGTTTGGTATAGCCGCCCAAAAAGTTGCCTGGAATGATTTTTCCGGATATACGTTTGAGGCATCCTACCGGCTTTTCTCAAAACCCCTCGGGGCCAACATGCGTCCGTTATGGTGGCTGGCTGGCGGAATCACTTACCAGGAACTGGAGGGAAACATCAGCGGGGATTTCAGCCGTCAGGATCAAAACTATTCGCAGCGCCTGAAGTACGATGTGAAGGATCAGCGCACCGGCGGCAAAATAAGTGGAGGCATTATGTTTTTTTTGGGGAAACACGTGACGCTGGATTGGGGGATTTCATTTTTTATTTTTGACCGAAAATGGACATTCAGTGAATTGCCCGAAGACGTGTTGTTTCTTAGAAATGGCTCGAGCCACTGGAGTTATGGCAATCAAAGAAACAGGAGAACAGAAGCACGAGGCGCCATGATTTTGAAGGTCGGGTGGGCATTTTATTAGAAGCTGGGCAGCAATTAAGCAGCCAGAATGGCCTACTGTTCCCGCAAAAAAAGCGATAATTGCATCAAAATTTTGATCAGTATGCAAACGTTTGCACCCGGTATGAAAATCATCACTTATAATCTCAACGGCATCCGTTCGGCCCTTTCAACAGGGTTCACAGATTGGGTGCGCGCCAACGACTTTGACATCATCTGTCTGCAGGAAACCAAAGCCCAGGAAGGGCAATTCGACCGGTCTGAGTTTGAGGAACTGGGCTACCACCATTACTGGTTCGACGCCGAAAAAAAAGGATACAGCGGCGTTGCTGTGCTTACCCGAATCAAACCAGACCAGGTCATCAAAGGCTGCGGGATAGATGCCTATGATAGAGAAGGCCGCATCATCCGCCTGGACTTTGGCGACTGGACGCTGCTCAATTGTTATTTCCCTTCCGGAACCACCGGCGATGCACGCCAGGCTTTCAAAATGGAATTCTTGGATAATTTTTACAACTGGGTAGAAGCGCTAAAAAAAGAGCGCCCTAAACTCATCATTGTAGGCGACTACAACATCGCGCACACCGAAAAGGACATTCATGACCCGGTGGGCAATAAAAAATCTTCCGGCTTCCTGCCCGAAGAACGGGCCTGGATGACCAAATGGTTCAGCAATGGTTTCACGGACGCTTTCCGCTACCTCAATCCCGACAAAATAGAATACAGTTGGTGGAGTTTTCGCTTTAATGCCCGCGCCAACAACAAAGGCTGGCGCATTGATTATTTATCGGTTACCGACAACCTGCGCGATCGCCTCCGCGCTTCCGATCACAAGATGAGTGTGGTGCACTCAGATCATTGCGCGGTGTTTTTGGAGTTAGCCGATTAATGTCATGTTATCAATCAGCCGCACCCCATCAAGCCAGGCAGCTACACAAGCCACCACTTCGGGCGCTTCCTGCATGGTTTGAACCGGCTGCAACGTTTCGGCGTCCGCAATTTCAAAATATTCGGGCTCGAATCCGGCATCCGAAAGGGCGGCCATGGCTTCCCGGCTGATTTCAGCAGGAAGGGTTCCGTTTGTGGCCATGCTTTTGGCTGCCAACAGTGTTTGATAGATGATGGGGCCTTTTATGCGTCCCTCGGGAGAAAGGCGCACATTGCGTGAACTCATGGCCAATCCGTCTGCTTCGCGTACGGTGGGCACGACCACCAACTGCACCGGAACTCCGGTGACGCGGATGAGATGCCGAACGATGGCCACCTGTTGGAAATCTTTTTGCCCCATGTACAGCTTGCCGGGATCCACAAGGTCGAGCAAACGCTTCACCACCTGGGCAACCCCTTTGAAATGCCCGGGGCGAAAAAACCCTTCCATCACCAGGTCAAGGCCTTCAAAATCAATTTCAAAGTCCTGATTGACTCCTGGCGGATAAATTTCTTCGACTTCCGGCATGAAAATCACATCGCATCCAACCTCAGCCAGCAATTCTGCGTCTTTTTCAGGTGTCCGGGGATACTTGCTCAGATCTGAAGGATCGTTGAACTGGGTAGGATTGACAAAAATGCTGCATACGGTGTAGCACCCGTCGGCCTGAGCGGCGCGAATGAGCGCCAGATGGCCTTCATGCAAAGCACCCATCGTGGGTATGAACCCGATGGCATTGCTACGACGTCCCCGCAGGATCGTTTTTAACTGGCTCCGGAGATCCGCAGCTTTTTGAAAAATATACATTGTTTTCTGATGCTTTGATAGCGGCTCAAATATAGACGTTTCCTCAACAAATGCGTTCTGGAAATGGCAAATGAGCCCGTAACAAGTTCTTTGAAATCCTTTTTGAATGAAAGTCTTTGAAAAATAGCGGAGTGTGCATTTTTTTTTGTTAATTTTGCGTCCCGTTCATTGACCATAGTAGTTACATGTTCAGCCCGTTGGCGTGTATTGGTAAATAGCCCGGTTGTACCAGGCCTTTCAGAATCACCCGGAGCTGCTATGTGGATAAACTGTAAAAACCACTGCGCTGTATGAGCAAAAAGAGAGTGCTGATCGTGACCCAGGAGATGGAACCCTACACCGATCTTTCCGCAATCGCAGAAATTTCCCGCAAATTGCCGCAGTATATTCAGGAGAAAGGTATGGAAATACGCGTGTTGATGCCCCGTTTTGGCGTCATCAACGAGCGTCGCCATCGGCTCCATGAAGTAGTTAGGCTATCGGGTATGAATATCATCGTAGATGACGATGATTTTCCGCTTATTATTAAGGTTGCTTCCCTGCAGGAAGCCAGGATGCAAGTATATTTCTTGGACAATGACGATTTTTTTCGTCGCAAATCCACTTTCGAAAGCGAAGAAGGAACGCCCTACGAAGACAATCCGGATCGGATGGTTTTCTTTTGCAAAGGGGTAATCGAAACCGTTAAGAAGTTTGGATGGGCGCCGGACATTATACATTGCCACGGCTGGATGACCAGCTTGATTCCCTTGTATCTCAAGACGGCTTACAAAACCGAACCTTTGTTCCAAAACTCAAAAGTCATTTATTCGATGTACGACAGTCCGTTTGATCAAATGTACTCGGATAAGTTTTTGGCCAAAGCTTCCATTAATAACCTCACACCCAGCGATCTGGCCAGCTACCAGAATGGTTCCGGTGTTACGTTGCACAAAGGGGCTATTGCCTATTCTGATGCGGTGATTGTAGGGAGTGCTTCCGTTGGCGACACTGTGCCAGCAACAGACAAGCCTCTTTTGCCTTTCCAGGAAGAGAACTATTTAAGCGCCTACCTGGAGTTTTACAACACGCTTTTAGCCGAGAATGAGCCCGCGTAAGTGTTGCGTATTGGGCTCGACATTTTCCCTTGACGGGCTTACTTGCCTTTTGATGTCTCTGATGTCAAAAGGCAAACCTATTTACTAATTTTCAACCTTAACGATAGCATGAATAAATCAATCACAGTTTTTCTGTTGCTGTTAGCGACCCTATTCTCCTGTACCGATCCAACCAAATTAGGTGCGGACTTGCTGGAAGAAGATCAGATCAGCGCCGGATTTACCGATACGCTTTCCCTGATTTCATACACGGTTGAAGGGGATTCGGTCCGAACCTATACGCCACTCTTTTCCGAACAATTGAACAGGTACCTGTTCGGTGATTTTACGAGCCCTGTTTTTGGCCGTTCTGTTTCCACGCTTTATGTGCAAGCGCGCATGCCCTGGGCAACCAATTTCGTCATCGAACCTGAATTTAAAGATACCGACCTGCTGGATTCCATTGTCCTGGTATTGCCGTATGACACCCTTGGGTATTACGGATTAACCAACGAAGTGTTTGGGATGGAGGTGTTTGAATTGTCTGAATCCATGGTGGATACCGCCGATTATTATTCCAATCAAACCTTCCAAACGCTCCCGGTTTCAATTGGCAGCAAGTTTTTTATTCCTAAAAAGGACAGTGTGGAGATCGTCACTTACACCGGGACGAACCCGGATACGGTGAAAGTTCCCATGCAACTGCGCATTCCACTCAACCAGATGTGGGGTAGCGCGTTTTTATTCAGGGACACAGCTACGTATAAAAGTGATGAGGCGTTTCTTGACTTTTTCAAAGGCATCCAACTTAAGCCGAGTACACAAAATGGCGGGCTCATCAGCTTTAACCTGAAATCTTCTACGGGAGGGATTTATATTTATTACACCCGCGACGGCAAAGGCCGCGAATATCAATTGCCTTTCAATGCTCTGGCTGCGCGGGTTGCCAATTATGTAAATGATCACAGTAGCACACCCATTGCTAATTTCATAAGTAACCGGCAATTAGGGGACAGCCTTGTTTTTGTTCAGGGAATGAGAGGCTTGAATACGGTAATCGAAATACCGAACGCAGAAGCGCTTAAAGGATTGATTGTCAACAAAGCGGAATTGGAAGTATTTGTAGATGGGTTAGGCAATAACGTGAATTACCCTTCGTTAGATTTCCTTTCACTGCTATACCCCAGAAGCGACAATACCTTTCGGGTCGTCAGTGATATTACCCTGGCTAGTGACCGGCGGTTCAACGTTTTCGGCGGGGTTTTTGAAAAAGGCACGTTGGGGCGGCCGGATGTTTACAGAATGAACATCTCCGCTCATTTTCAGGATGTAATTGACGGACTTGTGTCAAATAAACTTTATATTACCGCGTTTCCGAAACCTGAAGACGCAGCGTTTGTAACCTTGTTGGGGGCTAAGCATCCAATCTATCCCATTCGACTAAAGGTTGCATTTACGGATGTTCAATAAATTGTCTTATCAACTCAAAACGAGTAACGCATGTGCGGAATAGTAGCTTACATCGGAAAAAAGGAAGCTTATCCAATTCTAATCAAAGGATTGCAACGATTGGAGTATCGCGGATATGACAGTTCCGGTGTTGCTTTACTAAGCAATGGCAGTATCAACGTCCTGAAAAAAAAGGGAAAAGTTAGCGAACTGTCGAACTACGCAGCAGATCGCCCTCACGAAGGCACCTTAGGGATTGCCCATACACGCTGGGCTACGCACGGCGTCCCCGATGACATCAATGCACACCCCCACCTATCGGGGGATAAAACCCTGGCGCTGGTTCACAACGGCATTATCGAAAATTATGCCCCGTTGAAAGCCGCGCTGGAACAGGATGGCCACGTTTTTGAAAGCGAAACGGATACAGAGGTTTTGACGCACCTGATTGAAGAAATCAAGCGGCGTGAAAAACTGCCCATTGAAGAAGCCGTGCGCCTTGCCCTCACCCGGGTAGTTGGCGCGTACGCCATTGTTGTGGTTGACCGCGACGAACCCGATAAATTGGTAGCAGCCCGCAAAGGCAGTCCGCTGGTAGTCGGCATCGGCGACGATGAATACTTCATGGCTTCGGATGCTACCCCGATAATCGAGCATACCAAACGCGTGATTTACCTGAACGATGAAGAAATCGTGATGGCGACCCGCGATGGCCACCTCGAAATCAAATCCATCGAAAACGAAGTGCAGACGCCGTTCATTCATGAGCTGGACATGCAAATCGAGATGATGGAAAAAAGCGGGTTCGACTATTTCATGCTCAAAGAAATTTATGAGCAGCCCAAAACCATTGCCGATTCCATGCGGGGCCGCCTGAATGCGGAAGAAGGCTGGGTTAAGCTGGGCGGTTTGGACGAATTCACGTCGCGCATTTCAAAAGCACAACGAATCATTATTGCCGCTTGCGGCACTTCGTGGCATTCCGGACTTATTGGAGAATACCTGATCGAAGACCTCGCCCGCATTCCGGTAGAAGTTGAATATGCTTCGGAATTGCGCTATCGCAACCCGATCATCACGGATGAAGACGTGGTGATTGCCATTTCACAATCTGGAGAAACCGCCGATACGTTGGCCGCACTGGAATTGGCGAAAGAAAAAGGCGCGATGATTTATGGGATCGTCAATGTGGTCGGATCGTCTATCGCCCGCATCACGGACGCCGGTTCTTACATACACGCCGGGCCGGAAATCGGGGTTGCATCCACCAAAGCTTTTACGGGACAAGTTACCCTGCTGACCATGATTGCATTGAGCCTTGCCCAAAAGCGTGGCACCATCAGCGATGAATATTTCCGAAAGCTGCTGAAAGAATTGGGCAATATTCCTGCAAAAGTGAGCAAAGTATTGGAGAGCAATGCGCTGATCCAGTATATTGCCGGCGAAATCAAAGACCGGACAAATGCTTTGTATCTGGGCAGGGGGTATAACTTCCCTGTTGCGTTGGAAGGCGCATTGAAACTGAAAGAAATTTCCTATATTCACGCCGAAGGATACCCCGCCGCTGAAATGAAGCACGGGCCCATTGCGTTGATTGATGAGGAAATGCCAGTTATTGTGATTGCAACCAATAAGAGCGCTTACGACAAAATCGTGAGCAATATCCAGGAAGTGAAAGCGAGAAAGGGCTTCGTCATTGCCATTGTTACGGAAGGCGATACGGTCATCAGCAAAATTGCCGACCACACCATCGAAATCCCGGATACCGAAGAACCATTAACCCCGCTGCTTTCTGTTATTCCGTTGCAGTTGTTGTCTTACCACATCGCCGTCATGCGGGGATGTAATGTGGATCAGCCACGCAACCTTGCGAAGTCAGTGACCGTTGAATAATCAACCCGGGTATGACGCCTGATTTTTTTAGCCTTTAATTTTTACATCAGACATTATTGTTGTCATGGAACATTTTGAAATGGAATACAACTCCCGTCGGGAGGAGCTCATCATACCCGAATACGGCAGGAATATTCAAAACCTGATCCGTTATGCCAAAACCATCGAAGATCGGCGGCATCGCCAGGCGTATGTGGAAAAAATCATCAACCTGATGATGCAGATGCATCCGCAAAACCGCAATGCGGACGATTACCGCGAGCGGCTTTGGAAGCATTTGTTTCACATTGCCAACTACGAATTGGACGTGACACCTCCGGGCGGCATCGTGCCCCGGCCGGAAGACGCGAAGAAAAAACCGGAAAGGGTTCCCTATCCGAGGTCAGAAGCACGTTTCAGGCATTACGGCAACCACGTGCAGCGCCTGATCGAAAAAGCACTGGCCATGGAGAAAGGCGCCAAAAGAGAAGGCTTGGTGAGCGTCATTGGCTCGTACATGAAATTGGCTTATAGAACCTGGAACAAGGAACACTACGTCAGCGATGAAGTCATCAAAACGGACCTGCTGAGCTTGTCCAGCGAACAATTGGTGCTGCACGACGACGCTTCCATTGACGGATTGGCCAACTCTAACCGCCGCCGCCCTGAACAAAACCGCAGCGGCAGCAACACGAATCGCCGTCCGCCAAATAACGGCGGGGGGAATCGCCCCTATCAGCAATACCCGAGCAACCAGTCCCGCAACAACAAAATGATCCGCAAGAAAAAATAAGCGATTTCTATCGTCCTCTATGGTTCCCGGGCATTGAAGTTTGGCAACCATAGAGGATCTGCAATTTATTCCTCATATCCTATTCCTGATTCCTGATGCAGGTTCTCAATGCTCCTTCTTCCCGCACCACCTCAGCCGATGCTTTTGAAGTCATTGGCGGAAAACAATTAAAAGGCGAAATCATCGCGCAAGGCGCCAAAAACGAAGCGCTGCAAGTCATTTCTGCCGTGCTGCTGACTTCCGACGAAGTGACCATTTCCAATATTCCCGACATCCTCGACGTCCGTTTGCTGATTGAATTGCTGAAAGGCCTGGGGGTTACGGTGAACCGGTTGCAGGAAGACACCTACACGTTTTGTGCCGCAGGCGTTGACCTGGCGCACATCGAATCCGAAGATTTTCAGCAGCATGCAGCCCGGATCCGGGGTTCGGTCATGATCATCGGTCCATTGGTGGCGCGGTTTGGAAAAGCATTCCTTCCTAAGCCTGGCGGTGACAAAATTGGCCGCAGGCGATTGGATACGCACTTCCTTGGCCTCGAACAACTCGGCGCGCAAGTCCACTACAACCCGGATAAAAACGCATTTACGGTTGAATCGCACGGCCTGAAAGGAAGTTACATTCTGATGGATGAAATTTCGGTCACGGGCACCGCCAATGTATTGATGGGCGCCACGCTCGCCGAAGGCACAACCACCATCTACAATGCGGCTTGCGAGCCTTATGTACAGCAGCTCTGTAAAATGCTCAACCGCATGGGCGCCCGCATCGAGGGCATTGGCTCCAATTTGCTCACCATACAGGGCGTAACCAGCTTAGGTGGCACCAAACACCGGTTGCTGCCGGATATGATCGAGGTGGGGAGTTTCATCGGATTGGCGGCTATGACGCAATCTGAAATCACCATCAAAGACGTTCAGATTCCTGAACTGGGCATCATTCCGCGCGTTTTTGAACGCATGGGCATCGCTATGGAGTTTCGGGGAGACGATATTTTTGTCCCGGCTCAGGAGCGCTACGAAATTCAAAATTTTATTGACGGGTCCATTCTGACCATTTACGATGCCCCCTGGCCCGGCTTCACCCCCGACCTGATGAGCATCATTCTGGTTGTTGCCACCCAAGCCAAAGGCAGCGTGCTGGTGCATCAGAAAATGTTTGAAAGCCGCCTGTTTTTTGTAGACAAACTGATTGATATGGGCGCGCAGATCATTCTTTGCGACCCGCACCGCGCCAGTGTGATCGGCCTCGACCGCAGGTTCCAGTTGCGCGGCATCGAAATGACTTCGCCCGATATCCGGGCAGGGGTTGCGTTGCTGATCGCTGCCATGTCGGCCAAAGGCAGAAGTGTCATCCACAACATTCACCAGATTGACCGCGGCTACCAATATATTGATACGCGCCTGAATGCCATTGGGGCGGAAATCAGGCGGATGTAGTTTTGTGTAAAAGGCAAGTTTGCAAGAGGGAACGTGCAAGTTGCAGATTTGCTAATTTGCCCCTTGCCCCTTGCCCCTTTTTACAGAAAATAGGTTAACATGCTGATACAGAGACTTAAATCCAAAATACACCGGGCAGTAGTCACACAAGCCGACCTTAACTACGTCGGCAGCATCACAATTGACGAAGACCTGATGGACGCCGCCAACCTCATTGAGGGCGAGCGCGTGCAAATCGTCAACAACAACAATGGTGAGCGGTTTGAAACCTATGTGATCGTTGGCGAACGCGGTTCGGGTATGATTTGCCTCAATGGCGCTGCGGCCCGTTTGGTGCAGGTGGGCGACCTCGTCATCATCATGGGTTATGCTTGGATGGAGTTCGAAGAAGCGAAGCTGTTTAAGCCGAGCGTTGTTTTTCCTGACGAGCGCAACAGAGTTGTCCAGTAAATAGTAACCTGTTTGCTCGCGCGATGGCTCCGCCTCGCGTGTACTATTCTTCGGGCTCCGCCCGGCATTAACGCTAAAGTACAGACACTAAATCGTCCTATAAAATTGTGTGCCTAAACATAAGTCCCTATGTTCGGTCTTTTCAAAAAAAAGGAATCCATGCCCCCGATCCGGGATATGGTTTGGATGAGCGCTTCGGCTAAAAAGCGGGGCGCACTAACGTTGATTACCGCAGCAGAAGACCCGGTCATTGCCGGCTGGTTCGACGAAACCGTCCAGGAATGGCAACAGTTTCTTGATGCTGAAGGCCATTCGTTTCGCGTAGAATCCGTCCCATTCCTCCAGTCTTTAGATGTAAAAGACCGGACGGTGTTTCTCCTGGAGCACTATCCCCTTGCAAGCCGGGAAACAAAAGTGATGCAAAACTGGAAGCCGAAAGACCTGGTCGTTTTTGTTTCTATGGAAGACCCCCTTCTGCAACTTTTTGGCGGGGATAACCTCATCGCATTGGCCCAAAAAATGGGCCTTACGGAAAATGAAACCTTAGAGCATACCATGATTTCCCGTTCCATCCGCAATGCGCAGGAAAAATTGGATAAAAAGGTGGTGCATGAACACAATGCGGACGCTCAGGAGGAATGGTTTAAGATCAATGTGGAAAAATATCCGACGTAGCTGATTGAATATGAACGCCGCTTACACCATAAAAATACCCCAATTCGAGGGGCCTTTCGACCTGCTGCTTTTTTTCATCGAGCGGGATGAATTGGATATTCACGACATCCCAATTTCCAAAATTACTGGCGATTTTCTCAATTACATCCACCAGATGGAGCGCATGAACATTGATTTGGCCAGCGAATTCATCCTCGTGGCGGCGACGCTTTGCCGCATCAAAGCCAAAATGCTGCTCCCGCGAAAACCGGTGGACGAAGAAGGGAATGAAATTGACCCGCGCCAAGAGTTGGTAGATCGCCTGCTGGAATACAAACGCTACAAAAGTATTCTGGAGGAAATGCGCGTGCTGGAAGAACAACGCGCCCAGCAAAATTTGCGCGGCAACGCGACTGAAGAACTGCGCCGCATTGCCACAAAAGCCTTAGTGGATTCGGAATTGGAGGCGCTGACCCTCTTCAAACTCCTGCGCACCTTCGAGCGCGTCATGCGCCGTTTCGACGAAAGCAACCCGACCACTATCCACCGCATTGCCCAGTTCAACTACACCATTGAAGACCAGCAGAACTTTATCCTTTCCAAAATTCACGCCGGGTCTAAAGCGGGTTTCAAACAACTTTTCGGGGAGTGCCGCGACCGGATTCACGCCATCATCACCTTTTTGGCGCTGCTTGATTTGCTCAACATGGAATTGGTAGCCATCACGCAGGGAGAAGGGGTTAATAATTTTTGGTTGGAAGCGCCGGCGGCAGGTTAATCCCTACCGCGTCAAATACATGTAGCGATTCCGGTCCAGCTCCCGGAAAAACGGATCCGACAAATCGCGGATAAAATGGATGGCTTCTCCGGTGGATTTCATTTCCGGGCCGAGGTTTTTATCCACATCCGGAAATTTATCAAAGGAAAAGACAGGAACCTTAATGGCATAACCACTCGGCTGTGGCCGGATGTCAAAATCGCTGAGCTTGTGCGTGCCCAGCATAATTTTGGTCGCAATTTGCAGGTACGGTACCTTGTATGCTTTGGCGATGAACGGAGTCGTACGTGACGCACGCGGGTTGGCTTCAATCACATAAACGTGTTCCTCTTCGCTTTGTTTGTCCTTTTTTATGGCAAACTGCACGTTGATCAATCCCCGGATATTGAGGGCAAAGGCCAATTTTCTGGTGTATTCCACCATCGTACTAATGGCTTCCACCGAAAGGCTATACGTAGGCAGCACCGCTGAACTGTCGCCGGAGTGGATACCCGCCGGTTCGATGTGCTCCATAATGCCCATGATGTGTACGTCTTCGCCGTCGCATATTGCGTCAATTTCCGCTTCTTTGGCGCGCTCCAAGAAATGGTCAATGAGCACGCGGTTGTCGGGCATGCTTTTGAACAAATGCAACACGTGGCGCTCCAATTCGTCGTCGTTGATGACAATGCGCATGTTTTGCCCCCCCAATACATAAGAAGGCCGCACCAATACCGGGTACCCGACTTGGTGCGCGACTTTAATCGCCTCGTCGGTGTCCAAAGCCACTCCGTAATTCGGATAAGGAATCTCCAGCGCTTTCAGCAAATCTGAAAACGCGCCCCGGTCTTCCGCCATGTCCATCGAGGCAAAATCGGTTCCCATAATCCGGTAACCTTTTTCGTCGAGGGTTTGTGCAAGCTTGAGCGCCGTTTGTCCGCCTAATTGCACGATGACGCCCTCTGGTTTTTCCAATTCAAGGATTTCTTCGAGGTGTTCCCAAAAAACCGGCTCGAAATACAATTTATCGGCAATATCGAAATCCGTGGAAACGGTTTCCGGATTGCAATTGATCATGATGGCTTCGTAACCGGCTTCTTTGATCGCAATCAGGCCATGCACGCAGCAATAATCAAATTCGATGCCCTGGCCAATGCGGTTCGGACCGGAGCCCAGCACCACTACT
The DNA here is from genome assembly GCA_046153985.1 of Saprospiraceae bacterium. GTDB lineage: Bacteria > Bacteroidota > Bacteroidia > Chitinophagales > Saprospiraceae > JABWAJ01. Next base: position 3,386 of record JBJXFD010000341.1, on the reverse strand, counting down.
TTTTTTCTGTTGGAGGGAATACTTTCGTTTTCCGTATCGAAGGTGGAATAGAAATACGGCGTTTTTGCTTCAAATTCAGCGGCGCAGGTATCCACCATTTTGTAGGTGCGGCGGATATTCAGTTTGCGGCGTTGCCGGGTCACTTCTTCTTCCTTGATGCGCAGGACCCAGGCAATTTGTGCGTCTGAATAGCCAACCTGTTTGAGTTCGAGGAAAAAATCCGCCGGAATATCTTCGGCCACATTGAACCGGAGCAGCCGCTCTTCCATCTTGACCAACCGCTTGATCTGGCGAATGAACCAGGGGTCAATCTGCGTCAACTTCTGTACCGTTTTTTCCGGCACGCCCAATCGCAGGGCATCCTTGAGGCGGAAAATCCGGTCGTCGCTCACTTGCTCTAAGCGTTCCAGGATATCAGAGGTTCTGATCCATTCTTTTTTATCGGCGCCAAGCCCCGTACGGTTGTTTTCGAGCGACTGGCAGGCTTTTTGAAGCGCTTCTAAGAAGTTGCGGCCAATAGCCATCACTTCGCCGACCGACTTCATTTGCAGGCCAAGGCGGTGATCGGCGCCAGCGAATTTTTCAAAATTCCAGCGCGGCATTTTTACAATCACATAATCTAAAGTCGGCTCGAAAAACGCCGACGTCGTTCTAGTAATCTGATTGCTGAGTTCGTCCAGATTGTAACCAATGGCCAATTTGGCTGCAATTTTGGCAATCGGATAGCCGGTTGCTTTACTGGCCAAAGCCGAAGAACGCGAGACCCTCGGGTTGATTTCCACAACAATCAAGTCTTCTGTTTCCGGGTGCATAGCAAACTGAATATTGCAGCCGCCTGCAAAATTGCCTAAGGAGCGCATGGCCAGGATGGCTTGGTCGCGCATGCGCTGGTAGGCGGTATCCGAAAGCGTCATGGCCGGCGCTACTGTAATGCTGTCGCCAGTGTGGATGCCCATGGGGTCGAGGTTTTCGACCGTGCAAATGATGACCACACTGTCATTGGCGTCGCGCAGCAATTCCAGCTCAAACTCTTTCCAGCCCAGCACCGCTCTTTCCACCAGCACCTCGTGCGTTGGCGACATGCTGAGACCACGCCGCAACAAGGCGTCAAATTCATCCTCTTTATGAACAAAGGCAGCCCCGGATCCTCCCAGCGTGTAAGATGGCCGGATCACCAGTGGAAAACCAATTTCCTGTGCCGCTTCTTTCCCTTCAAGAAAAGAGTTGGCGATGCGGGAAGGCGCTACGGAAAGGCCAATTTTTATCATGTGGCTGCGGAAAGCCTCGCGGTTTTCCGTCAATTCAATCGCGTCTAAATCAACCCCGATGAGCCGGATTCCGTATTTCTCCCAAACCCCGCGCTGTCCAGCCTCAATGGTCAGGTTGAGCGCCGTTTGTCCGCCCATCGTCGGCAAAACGGCATCAATTTTCCGGTCTTCCAAAACCTGAATGATGCTGTCCACCGTAAGCGGCAATAAATAGACGTGATCGGCCGTAACCGGGTCGGTCATGATCGTCGCGGGATTCGAGTTGATGAGCGAAACTTCGATGCCTTCTTCGCGAAGAGACCGCGCGGCCTGGCTGCCGGCATAGTCAAATTCGCAGGCTTGCCCTATAATAATGGGGCCGCTACCGATGATCAGTACGGAACGAATGGAAGTATCTTTTGGCATGGCTGAGTGAAGGCTTTGATAAATTGCGCGCAAAGATATGCATCCCTGTTGTATTTTCGCAAAAGAATAGAACTTACCCCAATTCAACCGTTTCCCCAAGCTCAGGGATTGCAATATCCGAAAACCCTTTGTTTTTCAGGAACGCAGCAAAGCTTTCCTGGCGGTCGAGCGTTCCATGAACGAGGAAAATCTTTTTCACCGTCCCTGCCTGATTAGCAATAAAATCGGCCATTTCGTTGCGGTCGCCGTGCGCGGAAAAGGATTCCATGACTTCTACTCTGGCATTGACCATTTTCACTTCGCCAAATAACTTCAGGGTGGGCGCGCCGGAACGCAGGATACCCCCGGGCGTGTCGGGCGTGCAATAGCCCACAATCAGGATGGTGTTGCGGGGGTTGTCTACGCCGTTGAAGAGGTGGTGCTTGATTCGGCCCGCATTGCCCATGCCCGAAGAACTGATGATGATGCAGGGTTCATTTGAATCATTCAGTGCCTTAGAGTCCTCAACTTCTTTGATGTAATGCAGCGAGTTGAATCCAAACGGATTGGGGTCAAGCAGCATGTATTCGTGCGTTTCGGCATCGAAACACTCCGGGTGCGCGCCAAAAATCCGGGTCGCGTTTACAGACAGCGGGCTGTCTACATAGACCGGAATTTCGGGTAAAATTCCTTCGGTCTCAAACTGATCGAGAATGTAGACGATCTCCTGGGTGCGACCGATGCTAAAGGCGGGAATGATGAGTTTCCCTCGTTTATCCACGCAAGTCTCGCGGATAATTTCCAGAAATTTTTCCTTTTCTGCTGGTCCGGCGATGTGGTCGCGGTCGCCATAAGTGGATTCGCAAATGAGGTACTCAACTTCGGGCATAGGCTTTGGATCCCGTAATATGGGACGATCAGGGCGACCAATGTCTCCGGTAAACCCAAAATGCCGGGCTTTTCCGTTTTCCTGAATGCGAAGGGTAACGGTGGCGCTGCCCAAAATGTGGCCTGCATCGGTAAATAACACGTCCACACCGTTGCGCACCGGAATCCACCGGTCATACGTGCATCCAACAAAACATTTCATTGCCTCTGCTACGTCCTCCATGGTGTAGAGTGGCTCTTCCAAACGTTGTTTGAGATGCTTTTTCAGAATGCGTTTATTGGTAAATTCCGCGTCTTTTTCCTGAATTTTTGCGCTGTCCAAAAGCATGATGCTGCACAAACTATGGGTCGCGTGGGTGCTGTAAATCTGGCCATTGAACCCATCTTTCACCAATTTTGGAATGCGCCCGCTGTGGTCAATATGCGCATGAGAGAGGATCATGCAGTCAATCTGAGCCGGGTCAAACAGCCAATCTTCATTGAAAGATTCCATATCCCGGTCGCCGCCCTGATACAATCCGCAGTCGAGCAGGATGGTAAATCCATCATCTAATGTCAGTAAATGCGCGCTTCCGGTGACTTCGCGCGCTGCGCCACAAAACCTGATTTTCATAAAAGATGCTTTCGCGCTAAGATAGGAAAATTTCCAGCAATTATTACGCTGGACGAAAAGTCGGCAAGTCTGCTGCCATTCTGTGAACAAAAAGAGTCGTTTTTTTTTATTATTCCTGAATTAGTTGCATCTTGCGACACCGTTCAAAGTGGGTGAACGGCCAAACGCACTGAATTCGGCTCTTTTTTTATTGTCTTAGCCGAATTTGTCCATTCATACAATCCAAACCTACC
>JBJXFD010000317.1:0-5080 GCA_046153985.1 Saprospiraceae bacterium | reverse complement strand
TCGAAAGCAGCCGACTTGGGCATCAACTGACGCGCTGCGATGGGGTGGAGCCAATACTCGAGGTTGTTCGAGCGCAGGTACGAATTGTCCATGTCGAAATTGATGACGACCGACAATTTGTTGAGTGAAAAAAGATAATCGGTTTCTTTGTTGAGTTCGCGCTGCAAATCAATGACGTTGTGGCGACCGAAGTTGACACCGGTACGCTCGCACAGAAACACATCCCGGCGACCATCGAATGTGACGACGTCGCGGAAACGGTATTTCTTCATGTTTTTGAGCAGGAAGTTTTTGATGGGCATTTTGGTTGGGTGCAATTGCCGGAATGCCATTTTCAAATCCTCTTCTTCCATTCTGAATTCCTCTTCGTACGGTCTTTTGCGGCGCGTCTTCAGGTTGATGACTTCTTTTCCGCGGCCAATCGTATGTCCCAATTCATTCACTTTGGAAAAAACGCTGACGATATCTACATTGGCTCCATTTGACCAGGTTTCGACAAAAATCTTCTTGGTTTCTTTTTCAAAAACAAGAAGCGCTATGTCGCTGATCGCGTAAAAATTTGGGTAGCCACCATAAATATTGCCATACTTCAATTCCAGAAAGGCGACGCATTCGCCAATATTCATGGGAGGAGGAGGGCTACTTCGTTGTTGTTGGTGTTGTGGCCTGTAAGGTCTGTGTTCTCGTTCCACGGCTGTACTTTATTTTTTCAATGTTTAGAGATGAATGTGACCGGTCTTTTCAGTTTCAACCCGCAAGTTATGTAGAAAATCCAAGACAAAAGAAATAATGGTTTAACAAAAATCTACGCAATAACGATTGAAACGTTGCAAAATCTACTGTTTTTTAATTGCACCCACTTCCTAACAAAACGTAGGGGAGTAGGACACGTATTACAATTTTAACGGCCCGCAAAATTGGCCGTCGGCATAGATCAACTCGCCATCAGCAAATATTTCTCCCCCTTGCTTCATATCCGCGATCATATCCCAGTGAACCGGCGACTCGTTTTTGCCGCCCGTTTGCAAATAGGACTGACCGATGGCCATGTGGATGGTGCCGCCGATTTTTTCATCAAAAAGGATATTTCTCGAAAACCGTCCGATGCTGTAATTTGTCCCAATGGCCGCTTCGCCAAAGCGCCGTGTTCCTTCAATCTGAAAAACCCGATCGAGCAAATCTTTGCCGCGCTTAGCTTCCCAACGCTCGATGTAGCCGTCTTTCACCCACAGCGTAACGCCTTCCACCTCGTGGCCCATGTAGAGCGCAGGGTAGGTGAAATGCACCACTCCATTGACGCTGTCTTCCACCGGTGAGGTGTAGACTTCGCCGGAAGGCATATTGGTTTTTCCGTCCGAATTGATCCAGGTGCGGCCTTTGGTAGAAAAGGTAATATCGGTGCCGTCGCCTTTATAATGGATTTTTTCGCGGCTGTTGAGCAAATCCACAATGCCTTGCTGGGCCTTGCGCACGTTCAGCCAGCTCTGCATGGGATCTTCATCGTAGAGTTTGCAGGCGCCGTACACAAAATGCTCGTACTCTTCCAGCGACATCCCGGCTTCCTGTGCGCTGGCAATGGTTGGGAACTGGCAAAGGTTCCGCTTCAAAGCCCGTGTGGCGGTGCGCTCAAAATAGGCTTGCTGTGCAGGTTTGTTTGCTTCCTGAACGATTTTTGATTTAGCAGCATCGCTGCTTTGGTCTTCGCGCAGGTTGAACGGCGCCCGGATGAACAGGTAGGCATCGAAAGATTCCATCGCCATACCATAAAGCGCCGGCACGTAGCGCAGTTGCGATTCGCCGGCTTCCTGGAGGAGAATGCGGTTGCGTTCCCGGAACTCCAGGTCTACTTCCACGACCGCCCCTGCCCTAAGCGCTAAGCGGAAAACTTCGCGAACTAAAGGTTCGGCCAGCGTTGTGCTGCGCACAAACAGCCTGTCGCCTTCCTTGATTTCAAGGCAGTAGTTGACCAACAGCGCTGCGTATTTCGAGAGGATGTTTTCCATGTGATCGTCGAGTGGTTAAACCCACTGTTTTGCCTGATATGGGTAACGGATGATGTATTGTTTGCGCACCATTCGTTGAATAACATCACGCAGGCCGTCTATGTTTTCTTTAGTATAGGCAGATACAAAAATATTATCGTGTCCGAAAAGGTGTTTCAAGCTCCCGCGCAGCCCTTCTTCGATCTCCGCTTTGGCTTCGTCGTCCATGAAAGGGTCGTAATTGCGCGTGCGGTACAGGTCCATTTTATTAAAAACAAACAAGGTGGGCTTGTCGGAAGCCTCCAGTTCCTTGAGTGTCTGGTTCACTGTGCGGATTTGATCCTCGTGCTGCGGGTGGTCAATGTCTACCACATGGAGTAAAATATCGCTTTCGCGAACCTCGTCGAGGGTAGATTTGAAGCTTTCAATCAAGTGGTGGGGCAGTTTGCGAATGAACCCAACGGTGTCCGAAAGCAAAAATGGCATGCTTTCGAAAACGACTTTCCGCACCGTGGTGTCTAAGGTGGCGAAGAGTTTGTCTTCGGCAAAAACGTCTGATTTACTCAACAGGTTCATCAGTGTTGATTTGCCGACATTGGTGTATCCCACCAAAGCGACGCGGATGAATTCGCCCCTGTTTTTGCGCTGGGTAGCGTTTTGCTGGTCTATTTTTTCGAGCTTCTTTTTCAGCAACGCAATCTTTTCGCGTACGATCCGGCGATCCGTTTCAATTTCCTTTTCACCGGGTCCCCGCATCCCGATACCGCCCCGTTGGCGTTCAAGGTGCGTCCAGAGTCCGCGCAAACGCGGCAATAAATATTGCATCTGGGCGAGTTCAACCTGGGTTTTGGCCTGGGCCGTTTGTGCGCGGCTGGCAAAAATATCGAGGATGAGCGTACTGCGGTCAATGATTTTGACTTTGAGGGCTTCTTCCAGGGCGTTGGTCTGCTTGCCGCTCAGGTCGTCGTCAAAGATGACCATGTTGATGTTTTCGTTGCGCTCGATGTAAGCGGCAATCTCTTCAACTTTCCCTTTGCCAATAAAGGTTCGCGCATCCGGGTGGATGACTTTTTGGAGGAACCGCTTTGTGCTTTGCGCACCTGCGGTCAGAGCCAGAAATTCCAGCTCGTCCAGGTATTCGTGCGCCTGCGCTTCGGATTGCTGCTGGTGAATGACGCCGACCAACACTGCAAACTCCGGCTCTTTGCGTATCCCTTTACTCTTTTCTTCTCCTAGGTTCCAGTCTTTTGTCATTTTCCTGTTTAGTTTTTTTACGCTGTCCTACTGGATCCACGACGCGGGATTCAACCGCTGTTTTTCCCGCCATACCTCGAAATGCAATTCCGGCGTTTCGCTGCTCAGGCTGCCGATGTCTTGTCCGGCCCTCAGTTCATCGCCTTTGCTCACCGACACTTCCTGAAGGTTGGAATAAACGGTATAATAGCGCTCGTGTTGCACCACCACTGTATTTTTATAGCCTGGTATAAATTGCACGCCCACCACTTTGCCTTCAAAAACCACCGATACAGCGGCTCTTGACCCCGCACGGATGTCTATGCCATTGTTCGTGATCTGCACATTTTTGAGCGTTGGATGTGGCTGTTGCCCGTATTTTCGTACTACGCTCCCCCCCGATACCGGCCAGGGCAATTTTCCTTTCTTTTTGGAAAACGGGGATATCGCGTCTTCGCGTTCTTCCTCTGCTGCGCTTTTGGCGCTGAAGTTTTTCAGGGTTTCCGGATTGCGGGCGGCCTGTTTCTTTTTGCTCACCTCGTCCCGGATGACAAATTCGATGGCGTCGTTCAGTTTTTGGTGCGATTTCTGGTGTTTTTCCAACTGGGCTGCTAATTTGCTTTCGTCTTTTTTCAGCACCTGAATCGTCCGGTCTTTGTCTTCCATTTCCTCGTCCAACAACTCGCGTTGCTGCTGTTGTGTTCCCAACAGGCGCTGTTTTTCTTCGATGCGGTGTTCTAATTGTTCTTTTCTGGACTGGAGGGCAATCCGGGTTTCTTCGATGAGGGTCGCCTGGCGACGGCGGTGGCGTTCGTATTGGCGCAGGTATTGCCAGCGCTGAAAAGCATCGTTGAGTCCGTTTGCAGAAAAAAGGAACAACAAGCCGCTCTGGTTTTGGCGCATGCGGTGGGCCCGGCGCAACAGTTGGGCGTAATCTTTTCTGAGCTGTTCGATGTCTTCGGAAAGGGCGGCAGTGACTTCCTGTGCCCGCTGAATGCCGGCTTCGGCGTGTTCGATTTCGTCTTGCAGGGTATGAATGACCTGCTTGCGTTTTTTGATTTGCGATTGCAGGGCGAGGTAGCGATTGAGGTTGGCGGCTTTAGTCGCCTTTGTTTTGTCGAGTTGGGTGCTGGTTTTGTCAATTTCGCGCAGCAAAGACTTGCGCTTGTCTTCCAATTCGCGGCGGTTTTGCGAATGAAGCGCAGGCAACGCCAAAAGCAAACACAGGAACACCCACAGGATTTGGCCGGATGGCCTAATCCATACGCGTATATCTTTCGGGTATCTCAAAATGTATCTCAATTGGGTTGTTGATCTCAACCGATGAAAAACTGATTTCCGCATTTACCTTGCCCGTTTCGCGGCTGTTTAGTTCTAATTGACGAAGGTAAGAAAATTTTTGATTTCCTGTCAAATCCGTGTGTTCCTTTAGTTCCAAAGCCATGTTGCGGCCTGAACGGCCATCGCTCAACGTGGTTTTTTCGAGCAGAAGCTGCTTCCCGTTCATCCAGAAATGGTTCTCTTTCATTTCGTCTTTACCCCAAAGATGGTACCCTCCTTCGGATGTTTCCAATTGCAGGTTTTTCCGGGTAAAAAATACCGGATTGCCCAGCAAAAATGCCTGAAGCATTTGCAGGTTGGCCGGTATATTGAGCGAAGATTCCAGGTAACTCATGTATTTGATGTCGTATTCGTTGTTGAGCCGATCCAGGATGTACACGGAGTCGCGGGTGACCTTCATGCGCGCCACTTCAAAACCCAGCTTTTTGATGGCAATCCACAAAATACTGTCTTTCCGCATTTTGATGGTGGCGTTGGCTGAAATCGTTTGATAACCATCGTTGTACGAAATTTTGGCTTTGGCG
>JBJXFD010000305.1:0-3125 GCA_046153985.1 Saprospiraceae bacterium | reverse complement strand
CTGTTCTCAGAAGATTTTAATGGCTGTGCCCTTCCGGATGGGTGGGTTGCAGATCTGAGTGGCTACCCGGATGCCGACTGGTATGTGGGTACGCCACAAAACCCTGCTTCCGACGGTTCCACCATTGACGGAACCTGTATGCTGATTATGGACGACGACGCTACGGGCGACAACACGCCGCCCTGGTTGCTAAAATTGTCCACCCCAGCTTTCGACGCGACCCAGTTCACGACCATCAACCTTAGCGTGGATGTCCATTTCCGAAATTACGACAATGCTGCTGCTTTCAAAATATTTGCCTTTGACGGCGCGGAATTGGTAGAATTGGCCACCTGGCAAACCTGGGCCACGCATACCGGCCCTCAATTCTCGCAATTTGTCCGGTTTAGTGCCGACCTGAGTTTTTTTGCCAATGAAAACATGTACCTGCTTTTTCAATATGAAGACGGGGGGTCCTTTGGCTGGTGGGCCGGCATTGACAACATTGAAGTAACGGGAGAAGGGTTGGGCAGGAATTTCCTGCTGGAAACATTCAATGACTGCAGTGCACCGGCAGGGTGGTCTACCCAAATATTAACCGGCGAACACGATTGGGAATTTGGGTTAGCCAATAATACCAATACCGGTGGAGAAACATCCATGAACGGCACCTGTTTTGCCTATTTTGACGATGATGTGCTGGGCGACAGTGTGCCCTACTCGCGCGTTCGCCTGATTTCCCCGGTGATGGATGTTTCCGAATTTGCCAATACTTACCTCGATTTCGACGTCATTCTTCGCCGATATACGGATCTGGATCACTTGGCCATAGGGGTAATTGACGAAAGCACCGGTGAATCGCAAATTGTAAACACCTATTATTCCAACCTCGGAGGCCCTCAATTTTACGACTACATTCACGAGCAAATTGATTTGTCGGCCTATCGCTCCAAACAATTGCGCGTCTTTTTCCAATACGACGACGGAAACGACTGGAGTTGGTGGGTTGGTTTAGACAACATCAAAGTAAGTGGCACGGGCTTTTTGAATGATATTTGCAGCAATGCCATTCCCATTTTCAAAGATGCCCCCTGCACCACCGGCAACAACAGTAACGCCGTTTTCGACGGCGAACAGCCGCCTTGCAGTTCCCAAAATGTCGCTTCCCTCTGGTATCAGTTTGAGGCAACGGAATCGGGCATTGTCCAAATCCTGACGAATGCCAAATTCAACGATGTAATCACGGTCTACAAAGGCAATTGCGGGGCCCTGACGCCCGTTGGCTGCACCAACCGCGACGAGCATGGTTTCACCGGAGAATACCTCTTCCTGGAGGTGTATGCCGGTGATAATTACCTGATCCGCGTCAGCGGGCAGGTTGGCGGATTCGGCATTTCGCGCAGCGACCTGTGCATCCGGATTCTCAGTGCTCAAACCTACCCGCAGCCCCCGGCCAACGACGTTTGCGCAACTGCGCTTCCACTTTCAGTTGATGGCAATTGTCTGAATGGCAATAATTATTACGCCAATACCGACGGCCCGCTTCCGGACGCAGACCACCTCGCACGGGGCGACGTCTGGTACACGTTCACGCCCGACAGCGATGCGGCTTTTGATATTTTTTCAAATGCCGATTTTGCCGACGTCATCGCAGTTTACGCCAACGGTTGCAGTGCTTTGGAGGAAATCGCTTCTTCTTCGAGCGGACAACATTTGCAGATTGAAGGCTTGAACGCTGGTCAAACCTACCATATTCAGATCAGTGGCGCGTTTGCCACCATAGAAGGCAATTTGTGCCCCAGCGTAGCAAAAGCACCAACGGAAGCGCCCGCAAACGATGCCTGCATTGAGGCTTATCCGTTAACCATAAACGGCGACTGCGTCACAGCGAGTAATATCGGCGCCAATTTTGAAGGCCCGCCAGCCAGTTGCGATGTTTTTAACAGTGCATCCGTCTGGTTTACATTTACTGCGCCCGCTTCCGGCGCGGTGCGCATGCATTCCGATGCGGATTTCATTCATACCCTCACCGTTTTCAGTGGAAATTGCACAACACTGGAGGAGGTTTATTGCACCCGAAACCCGGATGCCTGCAACGGCTATTTCACGGTCGGCGACCTCGTGCCCGGCGCATCCTATTTTGTGCGGGTGAGTACTTCCGCCAATGCCCTTGGGTTGGTAAATCATGGCGTCACTTGTCTGCGCGTGGTGGACATCAATGCTCAAAACGAAGGATTTCAACCTTTTCAGTTGCAAGCCGAAGTGCATTGTTTAGACAATGGTTTTGCCGAACTTCAGGTCAATGTGAGCGGCGGCCAGGGCGATTATACGTTCCAGGGCAATACGGACGGCGATCTGTTGCTCAACGGAGACGCGTATCTGGTTGTGGTCAGCGACGAAAATGGCTGCGAACGCTCTTTGAGCGGTACCGTGGTTTGCGGCACTCCCGGATGCGCGCTGGGCGTTTCGGTGGCAACAAGTAATACTTCCTGTTTCGGGTTTACCGATGGCGCCATTGCGCTCGCCATGAGTGGGCAAGCTGCGCCGTTTGCTGTGCTGTGGGAAGACGGCAGCACTGCCCTCGAACGAAATAACTTAGCAACCGGCTCCTACGCCTTTACTGTCACCGACGCTTCCGGCTGCACGGTTTCCACCGAAGCCGTGGTATTTTCACCATCGGAAATCGTAGTTGCCATAGACAGTGTTTTGGAAGAAATAAACGGAGGGGCCAACGGCAGCATCCTGACAAGCGTCACTGGCGGCACCGAGCCCTACACCTACGCCTGGGAAAGCAACGGCTCGGTCGTATCTACCGAAGCAGACCCGACTGGCTTAACCGCCGGAAATTATACCCTGCGCGTTACAGACGCCAATGGTTGCACATACACCTCAGAACCGGTAGCAATACTTTTAATTGTGGGAACCGATGCGGCTGTTTTGGAACGGGCCATCAACCTGCATCCAAACCCTACATCGGGCAGGTTTGTACTGCAGTTGAGTTTGCCATCCGTTTCAACGGTCGAAATCAGCATCGGAGACGCGACAGGGCGGGTGTTGCAACGCATGGCGCCTGTGAGTTTATCCAATGCAACCCTGCCTTTCGATTTGTCGGAATTTCCGGCGGGCGTTTATTGGCTGAAAGTGAC
>JBJXFD010000516.1:0-5958 GCA_046153985.1 Saprospiraceae bacterium | reverse complement strand
TTTTGTGCGCCGAAAGCAAAGATCGCGTGCAAAATTAAGTCTCCCCAATGGATTTGCTCAGATCAGGCTCATTTTTAACGAATTTTAAATTCTTATAGTTTTGAAACAGGCATATAAAGCAGGTGTGATTTTGCTGTCCGTTCTCGTCATGACGGCCTGCACCACACAGAAGCGCAAAGGCGAACTTTCCGGCCTCGGAAAATTGTACCACAATACGACTGCCCATTACAACGGCTATTTCAATGCCAATGAATTGGTAAATGCCAGCATCGTCACGCTGGCTGATCAGCACCAGGACAACTACAACCAATTGTTGGAAGTGTACCCATACATTGCAGCAAGCAACCCGCAAGCGGAGGCAGCCAACTTAGATCAGGCGGTGGAGAAAGTAGCCACAGTGGTCACCCTGCACCGTTACAGCCAATGGACAGACGATTGCTATTTGCTGGTTGGAAAAGCGCAGTTCCTGAAAAAGGACTACGAATCGGCGGAATCTACCCTGCGCTATCTCCTGGAAGAATACAGCCCGGATAAGCTGAAGAAGAAAAGCAAAAAAGTAAAAAAAGGCAGTTCCAGTTCTGCTTCCGCTTCAAAAAGTGGCAGCAAGGCCAAAAGCAATGCCAAAGAGGCGAAAAAAGAAAAAATAGACAAGGCCAAAGAACAGGAGAAAAAGCGCAAAGAAGCGAACCGTCAGGCGAAGAAAAACAGGAAGAAAAAGAGCAGCAGCAGCTCCAAAGGCAAAAAAACACCGCCCAAAACCACCATAACAGAATCCGCGGAACCGAAGTCTGACACCCCGGTGGCGCCTGCTCCGGCTGTTTCCAAAGAGCCGGAACTGATTAAACTGGCAGACGATACGCCCACCGATGGCGACCCGGACAACTATTTCCTCAAGCACCGGCCAGCCTATCAGGAAGCGCAGCTTTGGCTGGCTAAAACTTATGTGGAGCGCGATAATTTCGACGGCGCCCAGCGTATCCTGAGCGATTTGGAAAATGATCCGGAAACTTTCGACGATGTTCGCGCAGAATTGGGTGGTGTAGGCGCTTACCTGAACATCAAGCGCAAGGCTTATGCCCTGGCAACCGGACACCTCGAAAAAGCCATTACGCTATCTTCGGAAAAAGAAACCAAGGCGCGCTTTTCCTATATTCTTGGACAACTCTACCAGCGATTGGGCAACGGAGAAGGGGCTTATTCGGCGTTCGAACGTTCGCTCAAGTACAGCACGGATTATGAAATGTCGTTCAGCAGCCGCCTGAATATGGCTCAGAATGCCTGGCTGAGTGGTAAAGGGAACGCTACCGACGCCCGGGCCAGCCTTGAAAAACTGCTGAAGGATCCCAAAAATGCTGATTATGTGGATCAGATCTATTACGCGCTTGCAGAAATTGACCTGAAAGAAGGCAAACGCGAAGAAGCCATCAAAAATTTGACCCTTTCCCTGAACAACAGCAGGCAAAACCGCGCCCAGAAAGCAGAGTCCTACCTGAAGTTGGCCAACCTGTACTATGAAGTAGAGGATTATGTACCGGCGAAGTCTTATTTCGACAGTACGCTCCAGGTGATGGCTTCCACGGATGAACGCTACTCCAATGTAAGCAAACTGAGCAACAGCCTCACCGATATTGCTGCAAATATTCAGATCATTCAGTTGCAGGACAGCCTTTTGCGCTTAGCTTCGATGAGTGATGAAGAAAAACGCGACCTGGCCAACAAACTCAAAAGAGAACAGGACGAAGCCCGCCGGAACGCTGCGGCTTCTGCATTTGCGCAGCCACCGACACAAGGTCCTCCGGGTTCAAAACAGGCCATCGCCGGATCGCCGCAACCTGCCCTGCAAAAGGAAAGCAGCTTTTTTGCTTACGACGACCGATCGGTCAAACGCGGGAAACGCGATTTTGAAACCAAATGGGGGCAGCGCAAATTGGAAGACAACTGGCGTCGCTCTAACCGCCGCATTTCTTCAGAATTTGTAGAAGAAGGGGCGCCTGTGGCAGAAACAACCTCCAATGCGCCGCTAAACGACGAAGAAGTGGACAAACTGCTGGTCGGTATTCCCAAAACGGATGCGCAAAAAGGCGAAGCCAATTTGAAAATTCGCGAAGCGATGTTCAAACTCGGAACCCTCTACCGCGACCGGCTTCAGAATTATGAAAAAGCAGTGGCCGTGCTGGAAGATCTTTGTACCCGCTATCCAAACAGCAACTACGAGTTGGATGCCTGGTATTACCTCTACCTTTGCTATACGGACCTTAACAACGATGCCAAAGCCCGGTACTATTATGACAAAATTCTGGACCGGTATCCGACTACGAACTACGCCCGCATCCTGAAGGATCCTTCGTTTGCTTCTAAATACCTGAACGAAGAGCTTCAACTGAACTTGCAGTACGACGAAATTTACGGCAATTTCAGCAAAGGGTTGTTCCAGGATGTGTATACGCGCAGTGAAAAAGCGTTGGCCGCGTTGATGGGCAAACACCCGCTGAAACCCAAATATGCCCTGTTGATGGCGATGTGTGCCGGCAATCTGAGGGGGAAAGATGCGTATGTCGGGGAATTACAAAAGGTGATCGCCACCTACCCGGATACCGAAGAGCAACGGCGCGCTAAAGAAATTTTACGCTTGCTGGATGCAGCAGGCGGCGCCAAACTGCCGGGTGGAGCGGACGACATCAACTTAGTCGCTTCCAAATACAAGGAAGAAGATAAAGAACCGCACTACATCCTCATTTTCTTCAAAGACGCCAATGTGAACATGGAGACCAACAAAACGAAGGTGTCCGACTACAACCAGGAGTTCCACAAATTGGACAAGTTGCGCATCTCCAACATGTTCCTCGGCAAGGATAAAAATATCCCCGTGCTCGTGCTGCGCCGCTTTAACAACAAAGCAGACGCCATGAAGTATTACAACGGCGTGAAACTGAACGCAGATAAATTTATACCTGCTGCTACGGCATTTGAAGTGCTTGCCGTGGGCCAAAACAACTACCGGCAATTGCTCACGGAAGAAAATATGGATACCTACAAAGCGTTTTTTGAAGAGACGTATTTGAAATAGCGGAAGGCTTTCCTGGCTTCAGACCTTATAGGTTTTTAAAACCTATAAGGTCTCATCCGCGAAAATGTCCACTAGTATGGGCTTTCAGACTTCAATCACCGCTGAGGGGTTAAACAATTGGTATTCGTTCTTCATGATGTAGCCCAATTGGTTGGTGAGCAGGGTCGTCGCGCCAATTTTAAAAGGCGGGATATTGCTGTGGTGATGCCCGTAAATCCAGTAAGCAGCCTGGCTGCTTTCGATAAAATCGTGCAGTTCTGTCACAAAACCGCTGTTGATGCGGCTGTTCCGGTATTGTTCCGGGTAGTGCATCCGCGTCGGCACGTGGTGGGTCACGACGATGCGTTGCCGGTCTGAAGGTTCAGACAGGGCATCGCTAAGAAACTCAAAATCGGTCTGGTGGAGGGCGTTAAAATCGGTGGCGGTAAAAGGCAGTTTCCCGTTTCTGATCACGGCAAAATCGCTCATGTTTTGCTGCACGATCCATTCGTATTGGGGCGGGATATGGCTCCATAAGGTGCTCAGAATCAGCTCCACGTTTTTGTACACCACGACTTGGTTGTTTACCAAAAACACATTTTTCCTGATCTGTTTGAACAAGGGCATTTTTACACTGGCCACATCCCAATAGTAATATTCGTGGTTGCCGGGAATCCAGTAGACCGCCTCAAAATTTTGGGAGAGGTAATCAAAAAAATCCTCGTGATCTTCGATCTGCCTGAACAGGGTGATGTCGCCGGCAAGCAGGAGGAGTTCGCCTGTTGGTTGAATGGGCGTGTACTCCAGGAATTTTTTGTTTTCCTGGAATTCAAGGTGAAGGTCGGAGCAATATTGGATTTTCATGGTTTCAGTTCCTCCACCGAAAAATACACCTTCTTCCCTTTCTCCCGCCCAATACGCACCATCTCATCCGCGCCCTGCGAAGGCCCGCCGATGCGCAACACAGCATCCACCTTATCCAATAACCGGATGGCAACCGGGTGAAAAATTTCATTAAAAATTGCATCGCCAATGCCTGTGGAACCAGCCGTTTCAATCAGCGGCAATGCAAACCATTCACCCATCACGGGCAGGTGCCCCATTCGGAACAGCGTTAAAGAGACCTGGCTCATGTGCTCCACGTTGGCTGCGATGAGTTCGGGTTGGTCGTTGGTGCCGGAGCGGTAGGGGCCGGCGACCAAAATCAGTTCAGGTTTGATCACGACGATGGTTTTTTATTGATGATTGACGATTACATGATTGATGATTGAAGATGGACGCGACCCGAAAACACCAAATGGGTAAACGCACACATCAAAAATCATCATTAATCAATCATCTATCATCAATTAATTCCCCCTTCGACTCCGCTCAGGGGGCGCTCTGGGGGTTAGGGGGCTGCACGTACATCCGATACTTCGCGATCCCCATCCGCTGCAAAAAATGCCGCCACGACACCCGCAGCACGCCAAAACCATAGCGAATGCTGCGCGGCAGGTTGATGGAAGACGCCTCATCGAAATATTTCGTCGGGCAGGTCACCTCCGCGATGGCGAAACCGGCGTAAATGATCTGGGAAAGCATTTCGTTGTCGAAAACAAAATCGTCGGAATTCTGATTGAAATTGATGCCTTCCAGCACTTCGCGGCTAAAAGCGCGGTAGCCGGTGTGGTATTCCGAAAGTTTGTAGTTGACCAACAGGTTCTGAGTCAGCGTAAGGAAGCGGTTGGCGATGTATTTGTAGAGCGGCATTCCCCCTTGCAGCGCGCCTTTCCCCAGGATGCGCGAGCCCAGCACCACCGGATACAACTCGTCGCCGATGATGTTCACCATGGCGGGGATGAGCTTGGGCGTGTACTGATAATCGGGGTGCAACATGATGACGATGTCGCCGCCCAGTTCCAACGCTTTGTTGTACAGCGATTTCTGGTTGCCGCCGTAGCCTTTGTTTTGTTCGTGTACGATGATGTGCCTGATGCCGATCTGCGCGGCCACCGTCAGGGTATGGTCGCGACTTGCGTCGTCGCACAGGATCACGTCATCCACCAGATCGAACGGGATTTCGCGGTAAGTCTGCTCTAAGGTCAGGGCTGCATTGTAAGCAGGCAATACCACAATCACTTTTTTGCCTTTGTACATGGACTACTTTTTTTTCCAAGAAGGCGCAAAGATAGCAACCTCTGTTGTAAAAATCTATCCCACACTCAACTCCTCTTGTTCTATCCTTTCTTCCTGGTGCCGCCAGAGTTCCTGGAAAACCAGACTCCGCTGCTTCAAATGCTCAAAAGTGCCTTCTTCCACGATATGGCCGTTTTCCATCACGTACACATAGTCGAAGCGGGACAACAGGTGCAGGCGGTGCAGGGAAGACACAATCACCTTGTCGGAAAAAGCCTCGAATAGTTTTTCGTAAATTTTGGCTTCCGTTTTGGGGTCTACGCTGCTCGTTGGTTCGTCCAGCAGCACAATATGGCTGTCTTTGGCCGCGAAAATGCCGCGCGCAAGGGCCAAGCGTTGCTTTTGACCGCCGGAGAGGTTGACGCCTTTTTCCTGAATATTGGAAGCTAAGCCTTTCGGTAATTGGGCCACCACTTCCGAAAAATGCGCGATGTCGCAAATTGCAGTTATTTCCGCCGCTTCGCAGGGCAAGCCCAGCGTAATATTGTATTCGATCGTATTTTCAAAAATTTCAGGTTCCTGTGGGAACAGCGTCACATAGTCAGCAAGGGCGCTCAAACCTTTTCCGTCCTCGCTGACGGCTTCCTCATCCACCCAAACCGATACGCCCGGTTCGCTGGCGTACAAGCCGCGCAACAGCGCCAGCAAGGTGCTTTTGCCGCTGCCGCTTTCGCCGATAAAAGCAATGCGCTTGCCTCGGGGCAGCCGGATGGCAATTTGGCGCAAGCCCTGCA
>JBJXFD010000282.1:0-7917 GCA_046153985.1 Saprospiraceae bacterium | reverse complement strand
ACATTGACCACATTAAACACATTGACCACATTTATCGAATTGACTACATTAAACAAATTGGCCACATTTATCACTGATCCAACTCCGCCAACTTGAAGGTTTCAATGACTTTTTGCATCGTTTTGGCATTGGACACGCCTTCTGTCCCGAGTTTTTCCACCCATTTTCGCCAGTCTTTCCCAGCTGATTTTTTAAGTGTCCCAAACCACTCCTGGCTACTGAGGTGAATACTGAAGTCTCGAAAACTTGCCCAAGCGGATTCATATTTACGGACACATTGCCCCCCAATTTGAGCCGTTTCTCCTTCCCAATCTTCGGCACAGGAAAGCGCGAAAAAGTTGTTCGCTGTAAGGGCCGATTCCCGTTGTCCTACCTGGCTATTTGCATAAGCACAAGCTAAAATTACAGAAGCAGGCACACCGAATTTTTTGTGCTCACTGAGGGCGACATTAGCAAAGCGTTTGAGAAATGCTTCGGTTTTTGCTACACTTGCTTCATCCATTTCTGGTGGGCGTTCCTTTGGTGTGTCTGGCACAAACCCAAGGAGTGCTGCACCGCTCTTTTGGCCTGTTTTAGCTTCTGATATTTTTTCTGTTTTACCGTTTTGAAGCGTAGCATTAAATGGGTTGAGCCATGGATATTTACGTGTTGCATACACCAGCAACAGCAAGCTCATTGCAAAATAAAACCAATTTGTTTTAAAATAATTCCAGTTCATAGCCGAGGAGATTTCGTAGATTTTAGACTCAAGTTATTGGAAACCAATTTTTTATTAAAATCCATCCGGGCTGGTAAGCGTTTTCTGGAAGCAAAGTTAAAACATAAAGTTTGTTAGTTTAAAACAAATTGATTTATTTTTTTAATTTTTTTTGCCCACCGCTAGTTTGCAAAAAATTGCAGCATTATTCCATAACCAGGCTTTCGGGCAGAACAATTTATACGCGATTGCCCCATCCTAATATTTGAAGCCGTTGGGGAGGTTAGGGCACGTACAAATTGAGGTATTATCCCCTACCCTGCTTTAATGTAAGCCCAATGTTTGCGCTGCTTTTTGACAATTTCGATGATGCCGGCTGGCACGGTGATGGTCTCTGGAACCAATTCGTCTTTCTTTATTTTACGCTCACGCATGGTATTTTCGCAGGCAGCAAAGACCACCCCTTTCCCTTTGAGTTCGCGGATTTTTTCAGCCTGGAGCGTTTTGGAGGAAACCAAAAAGTAGATTCCCTGATTATGGCACACCACCTCTATTTGCGACTTTGGTGCAGCGGTAAGGGCATTATGGAGTTGTTTGGTCAGCGCACGATGTACAGCTGTATCGCCGCTGGTCAGTTGAAAAACGATTTTGTAAGGGGTATTGTCTACGGCTGTTGCGCCTTGTCCGAAAACAGATGAAATGGACAAAAAGCTGATAAGCAAGAATAGCAATGAAAATTTCATAAAAAAAGAATTTTAGCCAAGAACCATTTATAGTCGAATGATTCGATTTTTGAAGATTAAACTGATTGATTCGATTGACAACCAGTGCATTGTAAGACAAATTTGTGCAAAACTACATTGCGTTGAATATTTTTGGCGTAACGTGAAATCAAGAAACAGAGGAAAAATACAACCCATTCATGATCCAATGACGATTAATGACCAATGACGGAAATGACGACTAATGACGACTAATGACCAATGACGGAAATGACGACTAATGACCATTGACGACCACCAACTAATGCGGCAATCTCTCCCGAAAATATCCATACACCCAAGTGCCTGCGATGGCACTCAGCAATATGACACCAGTTGCCAGCACCCCTGTACCAATTTGGGCAAAAAGAGGCCCTGGGCAAGCACCTGTCATGGCCCAGCCTAAGCCGAACATTAGGCCGCCGTATATCTGGCCTTTGTTGAAGCTTTTAGGGTGAAAGTTGACATGCTCCCCGTATATCGTCTTGACATTCAATTTTTTAATCAAGAAAACGGAGAGCGCACCTACCACTACAGCAGTGCCAATAATACCGTACATGTGGAAGGATTCAAGCCGAAACATTTCCTGAATGCGATACCAGGATACGATTTCGGCTTTGATAAATACCACGCCGAACAAGATACCAACAAGCGAATATTTCAGGTTGTACCACCAAGGGTGAACGAGTTCGGATTCGTTGATGCACATTGTATCCAGTGAGCGGACTTCAAAGTCGGTATCTGCGGAAGTTTCTGTGAAATTTTGCGTATTCGTAGTTGACATGATGGATCAAAGTTGAAGGATGAACGGAAGGATGAGCAGCGTCATTAAAAATCCACCAATCATAAAGCAAATAGTGGCAAACAACGAAGGCCATTGCAGGTTAGACAAGCCCATAATAGCGTGGCCTGAAGTACAACCTCCGGCGTAACGTGTGCCAAAACCTACCAAAAAGCCGCCTACGACCATCAGGATGAATCCACGGAGGGTGAATAAGCGCTCGAAAGAGAACAGATCGGTCGGCACAATCCCATCAATATGGGTTACGCCGTACCCTGCAAGGTCCGTAGCAAGTTTTGGATGAATTACAATGGGATCAGGGTTTTGCAAAAAAACCGTTGCCAATACGGCGCCAATCAGGATTCCTCCAACGAAAAAGAGATTCCAGATTTCTTTTTTCCAATCATAGTGAAAAAACGGGATTCGAGCAGGCAAACAAGCCGCACATATATGCCGCAGACTAGAGGAAATGCCAAAGTGTTTGTTGCCAACGATCAAGAGTGTTGGAACGATCAAACCTATGAATACGCCGGCCACAGACCAATGCCAAGGGTGTGATAATTTTTCGAGCATAACGAAGAATGAGTTTAAGATCAAAGTGCAAATTAAGTGAATTACGGTGAAAGGAAGGTTGTGAAAGGACTGCGGAGATTTTGAACCTACTTGTTTTTTTGGGGTTTTGAAGCGCAACTTCTTTTCTCTACCGTTTCAACCATCTTTATGGCAAAAACATACTTATTCGCCGGAGCTAGCAGTGCAATCGCTCAAGCTAGTCGCCAGTTACTCCAAAATACTGGCAATCAAGTCATTGGACTTAGTACGAAGCCATTGGAGGGTGTCGGTTATGACCAATATTTCCAGGTATCGGATTACAGCAAAAATGCTTTGCCGGAAATCCCCCAGGCACTCGACGGCTTGGTGTATTTCCCTGGCACGATAAACCTTAAACCCTTTCACCGAACTTCAGAGGACGAGTTTTTACAGGAATACAAAATAAATGCACTCGGGGCCGTAAACGTGGTCCAGCGTTATTTGCAAAACTTAAAAAACGCAGCAGCAAACCCCTCTATCGTTTTTATCAGTACCGTTGCGGCATCGCAAGGCATGAATTTTCACACGTCTATCAGTATGGCGAAAGCTGCGATAGAAGGCCTTACCTTGGCTTTGGCAGCGGAGTTGGCCCCTACCATTCGGGTGAATGCAGTTGCGCCTTCCCTTACGGCTTCTCCGTTGTCTGAAAAGCTTACTAATACACCCGAAAAACTGGAGGCCAGTGACAAACGCCACCCTTTGCGGAGAATTGGTCAACCAGCGGATATTGCCAACGCCATCACGTTTTTGTTGGGTGAGCAATCTTCCTGGGTGACCGGGCAGATTTTGCATGTGGATGGCGGGATGTCTACGATCCGGATGATGTGATTGTTTTTTAAAGACATATCAAACACGTAAGGTGCATACGGCATATTAAATACATGAGATGAATTAAACACATGACTCATATCTCCTCCACCCAAATTGCCGACATGGAACAACGCTACCGGGCAGCCTTTATTAATTCGCTGGGCGGATTCAAAAGCGTGGTTCTGGTAGGAACAAGCGATGAGCAGGGCTTAACCAATCTGGCCATCTTCAATTCACTTTTCCACATTGGTGCTAATCCTCCTCTTTGTGGACTGATTTTTCGTCCTGATTCTGTGGAAAGGCATACCCTAACCAACATTGAAAACACTGGCTTTTACACCATCAATCACCTTTCGGAGGAGATTTATACCAAAGCCCACCAAACTTCAGCCCGATACCCAAAAAATCAATCTGAATTTGATGCAACAGGTTTGAACCCAGAATTTTTGGAAGGATTTCAAGCCCCATTTGTAGCCGAAAGTCCCGTTCGTTTTGCCCTTGAACTACGCGAAAAAATTCCGCTTGCCATCAATGGAACTATCCTGATCATTGGCCAAATTACGCACGTGTGGCTCCCCGATGGCGTGCTTCAACCAGATGGCTTTGTAGATCTGGAGCAGGCTGGCACCCTGACTTGTAGTGAGCTCGACAGTTACCACCGCACCCAACGGATCGCGCGACTCAGCTACGCCAAGCCCGGTAGTTTGCCGCAGGAAACTGCTATGATACCGGCTTCAACACCATTACCATGAAGTCCGGCAAAAAAACAATTCAAAAATCTGAGCTACCACAGAAAACCTGCATCCGTTGCGGCAGGCCCTTTTCCTGGCGTAAAAAGTGGGAAAAGGTGTGGGACGAAGTTAAATATTGCAGCGATCGTTGCCGATCCAGCACCCGGGGATAAAGCTTCTGCAATCAACATTCACCTCAATCCCGAACACTCTGGATAATCGTCAATCAAGAATATTCTGCAATTTCTACATCTTACCTTTAAAATTTCATGCGTTTGCCCGGGGGGGGCTGGGGTGAGCATCTTACCCTACAACACTATTCTCGCGCAAAAACTACCCAACATTTCCTACCTTGTCCCAAATTAATCCCGGCCATCTGAGCATAAAAATTAATGTCTCGGAAGATAGGACGACACGCCTCAGGTTTCTATCGTATGCGCCAGATCATCCATTCTGCAATATTTCTGCTTATCCGCCTTATTGGGCTGACTATCCTGTTGCCTTTTTCGGGATGGACGCAGGTGGCCGCTCCCCAAGCTGATGCACAAATTTCTACGCGACTTTTCAACGCCCGCGACGGACTGCCCGACAACAAGGTTTTCCAGTTTTTGGAGACGCGAAAAAGCCCTTTCCGCTGGGCAGTCACCCGCAACGAACTCTGCCGTTTTGATGGCTACCGCTTTCAGACGGTGTGGGAAAAAATGCCTGACATTGATGGTTTTGCCGAAAATTCGAGCGGCGAAATCGTGGTTTGGAGCCATCTGAACAGCCAAAAAATCTCCGTTTTCAAACCAAATTCCGGGCAAAAAGAGTCGCGCAGCATCGCCGAAATCCCCGGTTTGAAGGGCAGGCTGGTGGGCATTTGGGCGCAGGACACGATGCTTTTTTTGACGATGCATCCTGAAATGGGCAAAAAACTGGCGATTTTTCGCCTGTTCCCCGGTTTTTTAGTTCAAAATTTGCTCCAGGTTGATTTGCATTTCGACAATGCCGGTGGCACGCTGCCACTCGATTTTTTGTCAAGTTTTTTTTTCGATGAAAAAAATCAAGCCATTTGCTATTCCGGTCAAACTATCGGGCAAAACAATGCGGTGTTTCGGTACGACCTGCACACCGAAGCGACGACGAAATTTCATTTGACGCCAAATGACGGTTTATATCATACTTGGATATTTTCAAGCCTGCCCGACGGCTCGCCGATGATCTATTCGACCTACGAAAACGGGCTGTGGCGTTGGAACGAGCCGTCCAAAAATTTTGAAAAAATCAACCACAAACCCAGCGCGTTCGTGGGCTTGCACTGCATCGGGACAGACCAAAAAGGGGCGATGATTTTTCAAAAAAAGGACCGCGGCTTGGAAGATTTGTGGCTGCTGCGCCCCGACGGCTCTTGGCTGGACTTGCAAAAGCTGATGCCAAAACTGAACTACCGGACTTGCAGCGGCGCGGATTTTTCGAGGCAAATCCACTTTTGCACGCTGGAAGGTGTGCTGCGGGTCAATTTTGAACGCCCCCTTTTTTCCAATTTTTTTCCGCCCAAAACGGACATCCTCAACATTCACAACAACGCTTTTCGCGGCATCACCGCCGACCGCGACGGCAATGTTTGGATGATGGGCGAAATGATCAGTCTCTTTTGCCGCCGCCCCGACGGCTCGACCGACCGCGTCGCGGTGCGCGAAAAAAACAGCGGCCTCGAAATCCAAACCGACAACGCGCTCAACTTGCAAACCGACGGGCAGGGCAAAATCTGGTCGGCACGCGAAGTTGGCACTGCGCACAACTTGCTGCGAATTGACCCAAAAACAGGGCTGGCGGACACGTTTGTTTTCAAAAACCAGCGCATCACCACTTTTACAATCCTCAAAAACGGCGGCGTTTTGCTGGCGGCGAACAACGAAAAACAGGCTTTCCTGCTGCTTTTGAACCCCGAAACGCGGCAAGTTTTGACGTTCGGAAATTCGGGCGATGCCGAAAATTTCAAAACCTCGTCCATTTTTTTGCTCGAAAACCCGGAAGGAAAAATTTGGGCGGGCGGGAAATCGGGGCTTTCACTTTTTGATATTTCAACAAAAAAATGGGCGGATTTTTCGGGGAACGACACGACGGCGCGGGAATTCCCGGTGTCCGTTATTTTTCAGGAAAAAGAAACCCTCTGGGTCGGGACGCTCGGCGGCGGCTTGCGAAAACTCGATTTGCAGAGCGGAAAATGGGAAGTCTTCACGATGGCAAACGGCTTGCCCGCCAATAAAATCGCCGGAATCCTGCCCGACGACGCAGGAAACCTCTGGGTTTCGACCTACAACGGTTTGAGTTTTTTCCAGTCGGAGGCAAAACTTTTCACCAATTTTTTTGCCGCCAATGGCCTGGCACACAACGAGTTCAACCGTTTTTCCTTTTTCAAAACCGCGGACGGTCGGATGTTTTTTGGCGGACTGAGCGGCGTGAGTTTTTTCAAACCGTTGGAAGTGCTCGCCTCTTTTTCGCAGGGCAGCGACTCCCTGTTGATTTCCCAGATTTCGTGGTTCGCGCCAGACGGCAAGACCCGCGTCGAACAGATTTTTGATTTTGAAAACCTCGAAAAAATCACGTTGCCCGCCGACAATCGTTTTTGCAGCATCCGCCTCGCGCTGGCGAATTACCTCCAGCCGGAGGCCAATCGTTTCGCCTGGAAACTGGAGGGATACGACGCGGATTGGCATTTAAACGGCACGAATAATGAGATTGCCTTTCATTATTTGCCTGCTGGAAAATACCGTTTGCGCATCAAAGCGGCGAATCCGACAGGGGTTTGGGGCAAGACCGAACGGGTTATCCAAATCGAGGTACGCGAGTTTTGGTACAAAACCTGGTGGGCATTTGGGCTCTTTGCTGGCGCCATTGTAGCGTTGTTCTTTTTGTATTACCGATACAAGGTCAACCAGAAACTCGAGCACGCAGAAACCCAGCGAATCAAGGAGCTCGACCATCTAAAAACCCGCCTATACACCAACATCACCCATGAATTCCGTACGCCACTGACCGTCATTTTGGGTATGGCCGACGAAATCGAAGGGTTAGACAGCAAGCAGGCCGGGCCTATTTCCAGTGCCGTGGGCCTCATTCGGCGCAACGGGAAAAACCTGCTCCGGCTCATCAACCAACTGCTCGACCTCTCCAAACTCGACTCAGGCCAAATGAAATTGCAATTCGTACAAGCCGACATTATCGGCTATCTGCAATACCTAACCGAGTCATTTTACTCGATGTCTCAGGAAAAAAAGGTACGGCTTATCTTTTATCCGGAAACCCCTGAGCTCGTAATGGATTTCGACGAGGAAAAAATTCAGGTTATTGTGTACAACTTGCTGTCTAACGCCCTAAAATTCACAGGTGAAGGTAGGAAAGTGGTGCTACACGCCGCAAAAATTGAACAAAACTCCGCTCCGTTCTTGCAACTTAAAGTACAAGATACCGGTGTGGGTATTGCCGAAAAAGAACTGCCACACATCTTTGATCGCTTTTATCAAGCCGATAATTCGAGTACCCGAAAAGGGGAAGGCACAG
>JBJXFD010000275.1:0-3369 GCA_046153985.1 Saprospiraceae bacterium | reverse complement strand
TTTTCCTTTTTTCTTTCGCGCTTTTTAGGCGCTCCCTTGTTGCTCATTCGCTAAGGGACTGCAAAGATAAGCGCACATTATTTCCTGTGCAAGCATTCTTGAGAAATATTTTCAAGAAAAACGCTTGAGCCAAAATGGCGCTAAAAATTAAATTTGGAGAATGCCCCGTCTGTCGCATCAAAAACACATAAGACGGCTTAAAAAAGAGCCTCAAAGGGGCGAAAAAGCAAGTTTGAGATAATAAAAAATTTATATGCCCGAGTGAAACATTTTCCAACGCCCCGATCTGAATCGCATATAAGAAGGTTACCACCCGGCAAAAAGGTCTAAAGCATGTTTAAACGATGGCGTAATGCAGAACTGCACAACAGCATGACTTTTTTGCCGTCGTTCACCCGGAAACGTTTTTGCGTAACCTGCTTAGCCGGCGCCTTTCTGATCTTTTGAAACAGGTTGATGTAGTATACATAAGCTAAATAGACTCCGAGGCGGGCGCTTTTCGGCAATTGAATGATCCCGAGGTAGGCATCGTCGAAGTCTTTTTTGATGTCGGCTTCTATGTTCAGTTTATCCTCATTGGTGAAACAGGTAAAGTCCACGCCGGGGAAATAAACCCGGCCCCGATCATCGAAATCGCTGCGCATATCCCGCAGGAAGTTGATTTTTTGAAAAGCAGCCCCCAAACTACGGGCTGAAGATTTTAGTTTTTGGTAAAGGGCATCATCGCCTTCGCAAAAAACGCGCAGACACATCAGGCCCACAACCTCCGCCGAGCCGTAGATGTATTCCTGATAAAGGCGGTCCTCATAATTGCTGTGGCAAAGATCCATTTCCATGCTGTCTAAAAATGCATCTATCAATTCCCGATCAATCCCGTACCGATTCACCGTTAGCTGAAAAGCATGCAGCACCGGGCTCAGGCTGATGCCCGCTTCGATGGCCTCATAGGTGTCTTTCCGAAATCGCTCCAGCAATTCTGCCTTGGGGTAATCGTGGAAGGTATCCACAATTTCATCCGCAAACCGCACAAACCCATAAATGGCATAGATGGGCGACCTGAGTTTTTTCTCAAAGACGCGGATGCCCATCGAAAAGGAAGTACTGTACCGGTGCGTAATCAACCGGCTGCACTCCATGCAAGTGTCGTTGTAGAGCTTAAGCATGGTTTTGACAGATTTTAATGATCTTTTTTGGCAATTTCCCCTGCAACCACCTGTCCTGAAATGATAGATGGCGGAACCCCTGGGCCGGGTGTTGTTAACTGACCGGCATAATAAAGGTTCTCTATTTTGGAACTTTTCATTTTAGGCTTCAGGAATGCCGTTTGCAGCAGCGTATTGGCCAATCCGTAAGCATTGCCTTTGTAGGCATGATAATCGCGTTCGAAATCCCGGTGCGCATAAGAGCGCTTGTAGATGACGTGCGGCCTGATTTCCTGGCCGGTCAGTTTTTCCAGCCGCTCCATCATGATGTGGTAATACCGTTCGCGCAGCGCTTCGGTATCTTCCAAACCCGGCGCGAGTGGCACCAGCAGGAAAAGGTTTTCATAGCCTTCGGGCGCCACGGTCGGGTCGGTAACAGATGGCGCACTCACATAGAACAAAGGTTCGTCGGGCCACCGGGGCTGTTCGTAAATGTCAAGCGCGTGTTGTTTGAAGTCGGTATCGAAAAACAGGTTGTGGTGCTGTAGCCCTTTTAATTTTTTATTCACACCTATATAATATAGGAGCGAAGAAGGCGCCATGGTGCGACTGTTCCAATAGTCCTCTGAGTACTGCCGGTGTTCCGGCGCCAGCAAATGTTGCTCCACGTGGTGATAATCGGCAGCGCCAACCACCACGTCTGCCTCATAAACCGCCGAGTCAGTCAGTACCCTCGTGGCACGATTCCCAATGATTTCAATTTTCCTGACCTCGGCGTTCAAAACTAGTTTTGCCCCCTGCTCTTTCGCAACAGCCAGCATGCCCTCCACAATCCGGTGCATACCGCCCATCGGGTACCAGGTACCCAATGCCAGGTCGGCGTGGTTCATCAGGCTGTAGAGCGCCGGTGTCTTTTCGGGCGTTGCGCCAAGAAAAAGCACCGGAAATTCGAGCATCTGGATGAGTTGTTCGTTCCGGAACAACGACCGCACATACGCGGACATGGAACGGAACATTTGCAAACGAAACAGGCTCATCACAATGCGCAGATCGGCAAACTCCAGGATGGAATGACTGGGCTTCCGGACAAATTCCCCCATCCCAACTTCATACTTATAGCGCGCTTCTTTCAGAAAGGTTTTTAGTTTGGCGCTGCTGCCAGGTTCGTATCGCTCAAACAATTGGTATAAAGCATCCGGCCCCGCAGGCACCTCCATCGCATCGTTCTGGCCAAAATGGATGGTGTAAGAAGGATCAAGACGCACAAGGTGGTAATAATCAGCGACTTTTTTGCCAAACAGCCCAAAAAACTGCTCGAATACATCGGGCATCCAATACCAACTCGGGCCCATATCAAAGGTGAACCCTTCGGTGTGGAACACCCGGGCACGGCCTCCGGGGCTTTCATTTTTTTCCAGAATGGTGACGTCGTACCCTGCTTTTGCAAGGCAGGCCGCTGCTGAAAGTCCGGCAAAACCAGATCCGATGACGATTACTTTCTTTGCCAAGTTGATAGGGCTTTAATTTGATAAGGTTGTTCAACAGTACTATTCTGATTTTGTTTACAGGAAACCTCACACCAAAAAAGGATTCCTGAGCCGCTCCCCCCCAATCGTTGTCGCCGGCCCATGCCCCGGATAAACCTTCACGGCGTCATCCAGTGTCAGCAACTGGGTTTTAATGCTGTTGAGGAGCACGTCGTAATCGCCGCCGGGCAAGTCAGTGCGGCCGATGCTGCCCTGAAACAGCACATCGCCGGCAATGATGAACCGCGCTTCACGGCAATAGAAAGAAATGCTGCCAGGCGAATGGCCGGGGGTGAACAAAACTTCCAGGCGCGTTTGCCCGAAAGTGATCACTTCATCCACTTCGATGAACCGTCCGGGTGCGGGCGACGCCTCTTCAACGGACACGCCAAAGTACAAAGCCGTCTGCAACAGGGAGTTGAGAATGGGAATTTCCCGTTCGTGGATTTCCAAAGGCAGCTGATAGCGCTTTGCCGCAAAGGCATTCCCCAACACATGATCAATATGACAATGCGTATTCAACAGGCGAACAGGCTTTAGGTCGTATTCTTCGATGCAACGTTCCAACTCCATGCGCTCTGTTGCATTGCAACAACCCGGGTCAATCAAGACGCATTCTTTGGTTTCGTCGTATATAATATAGGTGTTCTCCTCGAAGGGGTTGAATGTCAACCGAACAACATTCGCCATATTTTTTTATT
>JBJXFD010000250.1:0-14468 GCA_046153985.1 Saprospiraceae bacterium | reverse complement strand
CTCAGCGTCCATCAGCTTTTCGGCGCAAGCCATCGCCCCTTTTACCCTGACGGGCGATCCGGATGTTTGTGAAGACCAAACCAGTGTGTTCAGCGCGCCGGCTTATGGACAGGTAGCCTACGATTGGGCGATCCTCCCCGCAGGGGCCGGAACCATTACCGGCAATCCGGATTCAAATGTAGTGGAGATCCTGTGGCACCGGCCAGGACCAGCGAGCGTTCAATTGGCGCTTTGCACCCAAACGGTGAGTTTCAACCTCGAAGTGCGTCCAAAACCCAGGCCGGAAGTGCTCCACCCGGCTGAACTTTGTCCCAATCAATCTGCCACCGTTCAAACATCGGCGCCGTTTGACAGCTATATCTGGGAAAATGAAACCGGCGCCATCGTTTCCAATACAGCTACCGCTGATGTCTTTCCGGGATATTATTTGGCCACGGTCGAAAACCAGTACGGCTGCATCGGCGATACGACTTTTTACGTGGACGGATTTCCGGAATCCCAGGTTTTCATTTCCACACCAAACGATCCGGGTTTTTGCCCCAATGGTCCCTTGATTACCATCTATGCAACGAGCAGCACGGCGGGTTATACCTATCAATGGTTTCACGACAATGCCCCGGTAGGTACAAATGCGCCGACTTATGATACGAACCAGTTTGGGACCTATTATGTGCGGATTACCGATGCAAATGGTTGTCAGTACAATTCCAATCCGCTAACGTTTTTTGAATGCTGCCTGGCTACGGGCGTTTGCAGTGGCGGTGGTGGCGGCGGCAGTCCAGGCGGCGGCAGTGGCTCCACCTGCATACCCGGAACAGAGGTACAAATGACCATCAACCCGACTTCGGAGTGCAATACCAGCGATTTTGTGGTCAATATTCCCAATCTGGTTCCCGGTACCATTGAATGGAATTTCGCAGATGCTTTAAGCGGCGCCAATAACTTTTCCAATCTCCCCAATCCCGCTCATACGTATTCACGGGCCGGTTTTTACCGGGTTTGGGTGCGTGCGCAAACGCAGGTCGGCGCCAACCCGATGCAGTTATGCTGGGATCTGAAGGTAGATACAGCCGAATTAGCCGCTGCTTTTGAATGGGACGGCGCCTGCCCCAACGCGCCCATCGATTTTTTTGATTTGTCTACTTTCCTGCCCATTACCACCATTGCTTCGTGGTCCTGGGATTTTGGCGACCCGGCCAGCGGCGTTGACAATACTTCGACCGCAACGGATCCAACGCATATTTTTGCCAATCCAGGAACCTATACAGTAACCCTGACCGTCACCAGTTCGACTGGCTGCACATCAACGCTTTCACAGCAATTGGAAGTCTTTGCGCCGCCAACGGTGAGTTTCGACAACCCACCCATCGCTTGCGAAAAAGTAGCCATTCCCTTCGTTGCACTAACTGCTTCCAATGCCACTTACGTGGAATGGGACTTCGGGGATGCTGCCAGTGGGGATGCCAACCGGTCAGAAGCGGTTGAAAGTTTCCACCTTTTTGACCTTCCCGGAACCTACGCGGTGACGCTTTTTGCACAAAATATTTATGGCTGCGAAAACAGCTATTCCGCCGACGTGGATATTGAGCCGAACCCGCTCAGCGGCAACATCAGCCTTTCCGTGCCTTCTCCGATTTGTGAAGGCGATGTGACCACCCTGACTTCGCCTGCCGGGGGCGTTTTATGGGCCTGGTCGGATTCCACATTCCTGGATGTCATTACGGTCGGCTTAAGCGGGGTTTACGATGTCACCATTACCAATGGCGATGGTTGTATGTATTCCCCGCCAGCCGAACGGGTAGATGTCATTCCTGCGCCCGAATCGGCTATCCGCGCTGTGGAATACAACCGCTTTTTGCAGCCAATTGCTTATTTCTATGAAAATTACGAGGCTTGCGAAGGCACGGATGTTTTCCTGCAAACCATCGGCGGCGCGCAATACAGCTATCAGTGGTCAACAGGGGAAACGACAACGGATATTGAATTTTCAGAAGACCGGGGCAACCAACTTTCGGCAGGGGTTCACGACATTTTTCTGACGGTGACCGATCTGGTCAATAACTGTACCAATGTGATGACTTTCAGCATCACCATTCATGCTTTACCCGCACCATTCCAGATCAGCGCTTCGCAAGCCGGACTGATTTGCGAAGGCAATCCAACGACTTTTTCGGTTGTAAACCCGGTCGCTGCCAACACGTACGAATGGAGCAACGGCGCCATTGGAACCAGTACCCAATCTGGCGAGGCCGGGGAATATTTTGCAACGGCCATCAACGAATTTGGTTGCGAACAGGAAAGCAACCACTTAGAAATCATAGCGGGACCCAACATCAGTCTGATTCCCAGCGGTTGCCACACGCGTTGCCGCCCGGATACGCTTTGTTTTTCTCCTGTGCCAGGCGTGGTCAGCTACCAGTGGTATTTTGAAGGCGCGCCCATCGCAGGCGGCAACGTGCCGGATATTATTGTAGATCAAAGCGGCAGCTATTATGTGGAAATGACCAATACCCTGGGTTGCACCCTCACCTCCGATCCTTTGGTGCTGGATTTGTTCGACGGGTTTGGTACGCTGGAAGGCGCCGTTTATTTTGACGTGAACAACAACGGCATCATAGACGCCGCTGATACGACCGTGAGCAACGTAACTGTCCAGATCTCGGATGCGACCGGGCCATTGGGCAGCGTCGCTTCTAATGTTACGGGTGGTTATGCTTTCGCAAATTTACCTGCTCCGGATGATTATACCCTGAATATAGACACCCTGAATTTACCGGCTAATTATGGTTATTTCTACGCCGTAGTGGATACCTCGCTGGCCGGTTGCGATGTGGTGGAGGTAGTCAACTGGCTGCTGCGTTGCGCCACGAGTTTGTCTTCCCTGCAACTGAGCGCCTGCACAGGCAGCACGGTGGATTACAACGGCACTGCTTTGGCGCCCGGCGCACAACAGGATTTTACCTTTACATCAAGCAGCGGTTGCGATTCAGTCGTGACGGTGTCTGTGCTGGAAATATTACCCGTAACCTCAGCATTGCAACTGAGCGCCTGCTCGGGCAGCACTGCGAATTACAACGGCACAGCCTTAGCACCTGGCGCACAACAGGATTTCACATTTGCGGCAAGCAATGGCTGCGATTCGGTGGTGACGGTGTCGGTGCTGGAAATATTACCCGTAACCTCGGCCCTGCAACTGAGCGCCTGCTCAGGCAGCACGGTAGATTACAACGGTTCGGCTTTGACGCCCGGCGCGCAGCAGGATTTCACTTTTGCAGCAAGCAATGGCTGCGATTCGGTGGTGACGGTGTCGGTGATGGAAATATTGCCCGTTACCTCGGCGCTGCAACTAAGCGCCTGCTCGGGCAGTACAGTGGATTACAACGGCACAGCCTTAGCGCCCGGCGCGCAACAGGATTTCACGTTTGCGGCAAGCAGCGGTTGCGATTCGGTGGTGACGGTGTCTGTTATGGAAATATTGCCCACAACTTCAGCGCTGCAACTGAGCGCCTGCTCGGGTAGTACAGTGGATTATAACGGCACAGCTTTGGCGCCTGGCGCACAACAGGATTTCACGTTTGCGGCAAGCAGTGGTTGTGATTCGGTCGTGACGGTATCTGTTATGGAAATATTGCCCACAACTTCAGCGCTGCAACTGAGCGCCTGCTCGGGTCGTACAGTGGATTATAACGGCACAGCTTTGGCGCCCGGCGCTCAACAGGTTTTCACCTTTGCGGCAAGTAGCGGTTGCGATTCGGTGGTGACGGTATCTGTTATGGAAATATTGCCTACAACTTCAACACTGCAACTGAGCGCCTGCTCGGGTGGCACCGTGGATTACAACGGCACGGCTTTGGCGCCCGGCGCACAGCAGGATTTCACATTTGCGGCAAGCAATGGCTGCGATTCGGTGGTAACGGTGTCGGTTGTGGCCTTTCCGGAAGTCAGTTTCGATCAGATTTTGGCGCCGGGTTGTCCGAATAGTCCCGACGGTAAAATCACTTTTGTCAACGTAAACGGCGGCGGTGGTCCATACGCATTTTCCATTAACGATGACCCGGCTCAGCTTTCGCCCTTTTTTGTAGACATTGCTGCGGGCGACTACCTGCTGCAGGTCACGGATGGAAATGGTTGTACTGCGGAAGCCGAAGTGACGCTGACCGCCCTCGAATCGCTGGCGGCAATCACAGAAAATGCGGAATTGTCGTGCGATGCCACGCAGCCTGCAACAGTAAGCGTCCAGGTGGTTTTGGGTGACGATTCGCCTTTGAGCTATCAGTGGCAGGGCGGATCAAGTGATCCTGTATTGGCGGTAACCACACCGGGTACGTATGCCGTAACGGTCTCCAATGGCTGCGAATCATTGGCCTTATCGGCGACGGTGGCGTATGAAGCCATTGGCGACCGCGCTTTGTTCTACATCCCGAACGCTTTTTCGCCCAATTCCGACGGCATCAATGACGAATTCCAGGCTTTTATCAACGCCGAAGCTTTGGTAGAATCCTTTGAATTTTACGTTTTTGACCGCTGGGGCAATTTGCTAATGCGCAGTGAAAGCCCGGATGCCCGCTGGAACGGTGATTTCCGAAGCCGGGCAATGCCCCAGGGGGTATATGCGTGGCGGTTCAGGGCGATGGTGCGGTATTGTGGGCAGGTGCAGGAGGTGATTCAGCACGGTGATGTGACGCTGGTGCGGTAGTTTGTATTAGTAAGTTTTGAGGGAATTGAAATCCAATGAGCAATGGTTAGCTATCGGGTTTCAATTCCCTTATCCATAGAGGCATTTAAGAAGATCTTGCCGTTTCTGCTTTTACCAAAGTACATGCCAGAATGAATGTAAACTACTATATTCTTCTTTCAGAACTTCGACCTAATAGTAGCAAAACAATGCCCCCAATACCAAGAATTGCCGCTAAATTAAAGCCATAATCCCCAAATTGTTGTTCTGTATTTTTTTCAACAAGGATTATCCCATCCCCCATATCAACCTCATTCTTCCCCTTTTCTTCACCAGAAGCTGTTCTCATGCTTCCATAAAGGAAAAAAATAAGTGCAAGAAATAGGCATAATCCACCGAGGATCTTAAATAGATTCTTCATAATGTCATATTGTGGTTAGCGTCTTAATAAATATTCTCTTGTGACATCATCCAGATTGCCAGTAACAGGAAGCGCATTATCCTTTTGGAACTTAGATAGAGCGAGGGAGGTTTTGTCTCCTTCTATTCCATCAACACGACCTGGTTTATACCCATGGTCACGCAAGGACACCTGTGCGCTAGCTGTTTCAAGTCTTCTGGCGACCTCATCCCGTGAATCCGGTGTAAGCGTCCATTTGCTGTAAACGTCTGCTCTTTGAAACAAAACCTCTTCGGTAGGGACAGTAATGGTGTGCTCTATAGGAGTTCCATTTTTATGTTCCCCT
The DNA here is from genome assembly GCA_046153985.1 of Saprospiraceae bacterium. GTDB lineage: Bacteria > Bacteroidota > Bacteroidia > Chitinophagales > Saprospiraceae > JABWAJ01. Next base: position 9,047 of record JBJXFD010000250.1, on the reverse strand, counting down.
AACACTTTGTACTGAGGGTTCTCGATCATTCGCCCAAATAATCCTTTGCCGTCAATAGGTTTAATCTTGTTACTAAGGGCTTCTGCAGTATTATCTGCAGCGTCTCCAAAGATAGCCCTAAAGCCCTTGTCAATCATATCTGCTACGAAAACAGCGACCACATTTGTGGCCAATTCCTTTCCTATGACAATTATCTTTGAAATAATGAATGGAGCAGCAGTTCCGATAGGATTGCATCCAGAGGAAAAGATTACCAAAGGCAATAGAAGAACAATCGAATACTTTTTTATCGTGTAAAGCATAGGTCTTAATGTTTTTGTGAAACTATTCGAAAGTAATTAATTCCAAGAATGAGAATGATAATCGCAATTCCGATGACAATTGCCGTGATCGTGCCAGGCAATGTTTCAAATCCGAGTTCATCTGCATCATAGGGAAAAACCAAAGGATATATGCCATTAAGCGTATAGATAAATTTGCTCTTCAACGAGCCAAGTACTATAGGAATTATAAAAGCGATGAAAATGAACGCATATCGAATTTCGATCATTGTAGTTGGTTTGCCCGCCATACAAATGCTTAAACTGCCGGTGAACAACATAAACGCCAACATTGAGCAGACTGGATAACCGATAAGGGAAAAAGAAAGACCATGAACTATCGAAAACAAAAATTCCCATAGCAGTGCGACTACCCCAAAAACGATAGTAGGAATAAGAACCAGCATAGCTCTATAAAGAGCAAGTATGTATGTATTTGTTGGCGCCAGTCTTAACCATAAAGAATTGCTCACCGTATAGCTCTGGACAACAGGCACTAATATTTTAAAGGGTACAAACCCTAGACAAATAACGCCCCAGATTATTTCAAAATAGTCGAAGAAAACATATTGAAAGGCTGAATTTTTGTCGCTTTGGACATCAAAAATTGGTAAGGAAAAGAAGGTAATGGCATATTGCCGCTCATCTAAGGAAGTAAAAAAAGTAAATAATAGCATAAGGATAACGCTGAAAATGACCGTCCAATGCCGGTAGAGCGGGGTAAGGTGGTTTTTGTATATAGTCCAGGCGCTACGAATATTATTCATCTGCATTAGGAATATTGGTTGTTAAATTAATCACGATGTTTTTCTTGCTTTTACCTGATTCCAAAAGCTCAAACAACCGCCCCATGACTCTTCCTGTATTTTCGTGGAAGTGGTCAACTTTTCCATCAACCACAAGCTCACCTTTGAAAAAATGTTGAGGCTCAAGCAGAAGCTGGCCTTCGTATAACCGGAATACTTTGTTTGTAAAACTATCAATTTCTATCTTACTGTGGGATATAAAAAATATTGTTAACGCTTGATTTTCCAGCGCTTCTTTTAGTAATAATTTTATGTAAAGTACAATTGAGTTATCCAATCCATCAAATGGTTCATCCAAAATAATGAAGGCAGGCATTTGCAGAAATGTGAGGCAAACCATCAACCGCTTTCTTTCTCCTGTAGATAGATTAGCTATTTTTCTTGACCTCATTTCTGACAAGCCGAGGTTAACGAGAAGCTCGGTAGCCCTATTCGTAATCTCGTTAGAACCATATAAAGTACACAATGTCATAATGACCTGGTCTATGGTATAGGCTGTTGGTAACCCTAACTCCTGGGCGTTATGACCGGGGTCTCCTATGTAACCTATATCAGGATAATGAATTCTCCATGAAACCGGATTACCAAACATGGATATGGAACCACTTTTGGGCTTGTAAATCCCCAGTAACAACTTACTGAAAGTTGATTTACCAGAACCGTTCCCGCCAATAATTCCAATACGATCTCCCTGAGAGATCGAAAGATTGACCTTGCTAAGTATCGGCTTAGGAGCGTTAGTGTAAAAAAATGTCAAATCCTTAATAGCGAGGATGGGATACGGAAGGTCATCAATCATAGTTACTTAAATATAAGGGTATTCTATTATTTTCTTAATATAGCTTAGAGCTTGTTGGGGTTCAGCTACTCTCTTCAACGGTTTCGCCAACAAGGCTATTTCGGCGCATCAGCGTTTGGTTCCAGATGCTATTCCACCAAACCTGTCTGATAAAGTAGGCATTAGTAATTAAAGCAAGCGAAATATATGAAGAAAATATAAGTTGAGTATAAAAAGGAAAAAAAAATTTTAAAAAAGAAAGCAGACATACTTATCTGGTGTCTGTCACTTTAGGAGCCAAGCCAAATAAGTTAATTGAATTGGAGAAGGAGCCTTCGATTAGCTCTCCATAGCATTCTTTTTTATCAGGTTATAAAGACAAGCACCCTACACCCGAAGATTCATAAAACGAGGGAGAACTGAACATACTTAATCGTTTTCCGCTCCGACAAATGGATGCGCTCGTAGAAGGTTATGGTTTCCAATTCGGGCAAGACTAAGGGGTGGGCATAGATGTCGTCATTGTGATACAGCAGGCTGACACCAGGTTCGGCGGCTAAAGTTTCCAGCGTGAATTCGTACAGCTCCGGCGAATCTGTCTTCAGGTGGATGATTCCGCCCGGCTTCAGGATTTTCCGGTATTCTGCCAAAAAATTGGGAGCGGTGAGGCGGCGGTTGATTTTGCTGTTTTCGAGGAAAGGATCCGGAAAGGTGATCCAGATTTCGTCAATTTCTTCGGGTGCAAAAAACAGGGCGATTTGTTCGATGCGGGTGCGCAGAAACGCCACGTTGTGCAGGTTTTCGCCCAAGGCAATTTTTGCGCCTTTCCAGATTCGGGCGCCTTTCACATCAACGCCGATGAAGTTGCGGTTTGGATAGCGTCGGGCTAAGTCGAGGGAATATTCCCCGCGCCCGCAGGCCAATTCCAGGGTAATGGGATTTGTGTTTCCAAAATGCGCATCCGCCCAACACCCTTTCCTATCAGCCGGCAAGCCATTCAGTCCGGCCAACTCCGGGAGTTTCGGGTCATAATTTTCGTACACATTGGGAAGCGTGAGCAGCTCGGCAAATTTCAGCAGCTTATTTCTCTTACTCATGTATCTGCAGAAGGAAATTTTTGGTAAAAGTTTAGGAAGTTGGCAGTCTTTCAGTTACCAGTTGGCAGGAGGATTACATATTTCATGAAATTGGTTACTCGCTAATTGGAGTTTGCAGTCTTTCAGTTACCAGTTGGCAGGAGAGGTTCCATCCAAAATGAAACTCCTGCCAACTGCAAAACTGTCTACTGCCAACTTTTTTAATCCTGTAATTTCCATCCAGGGCGAACCCTTACTGCCAACTGCAAAACTGCCCACTGCCAACTAATTCTTACTCACCTGATAGGAAACATTAAAATCATCCAACACCATATCCATAATTGGATCTTCGCCCGGTTTGTAGCCATCCCGAAGGTGGTAGCCGTAGAAGCGCCCCATCGTACTCCAATAGGTCGCCGTGAAGCCGCCTTTTAGTTCCTTGATGAGGGTATAGGTCGGGATTTGCAGTTCCCGTTCGATCATTTTAATGAGGATGAGGCCGCGCGTTTTGGAAAGACTTTTCAACGGGTCTTCAAAGCGCTCTTTGAGGTCGTCCTGCAGTTCTTTCATGTATTGTTTGCGCTCCCGCCTGCGCATGTCGTTCGTGTAATATTCGATTTCACGGAACACTTTGACCGCTTCTACGGCCAAGGGATAGACCTCGGCCGCAAATTTGCGGTATTTGCGGTATTTTTTGTACTCTTCGTCGTTGGCAAATTGCCGGGGCGAAGAGATGGAAACATCTTCCAGCGTAGCGAGGATGACCGTATCGCCGCAACCATCCAACATAAACGGAAAAACCTGCCCGTCAATGATGGTGTGGCCGGCATTCTGAGCATTCAGGCCGACTGCGGTGAACAAGAGAGCAATTGCGAAAAGGATGTTTTTCATGTCTTGAATGTTGTGATACTGGCTGCGAAGTTGGACACTATTTTTGTTAATGTCAAACAGAATTTGCTTCGTACGATACTTCACGCTGCTTAGTTTTTGCATTGCCTTTAGATTAACCAAATGATCGCAGCGTTCAGTATGACAAAAAAGGATTCGCACCTACCGGCGCGAGGCATAGTTATAACGTTCAGACCGCTATGCTGTTGCAGGGTAACGGGGATTAGGAAAAGATTAACGAAGGAAGTGTCCGGGTTCCACCCAGGTTTGTTCACAAAGTCTTCAAAAAAGCATATTTTTGTACAAAATGAATGACTATGATCGCGCCAGCCGTCCTGGATAAAATCAATGCGTTACCGGAAACAGTGCAGGAACAACTTTTTCTGTACGTAGATTTTTTATACGCAGTATACAGATCAGACGCCGAAGGAGAGGACGCTTCAGACTTTTTGGAGCGGCATGAATTGAGCGATGAAGGCAAAGCCTTTTTGGAAAAGCGCTTAGAATCAGCTTTAGCTAATCCGGATCAGCGCAAAAAATGGCAGGAAGTTCGGGATAATATGGCCAGAAAGTACAGCTGGCCAGAAAATTGAAGGTATGTACGATGTTGAACTTTCTGATGAAGCTATTTCGGACTACCAAAGCGCTGTCTCCTGGTATGAAGAGCAGAAGAGTGGTCTCGGATTTGACTTTTCAGTGCGACTATCTGACGCGTTTACAGACATAGGCGAACGCCCTTCAACCCAGCGGTTTCTGTTTGGAAACTGCCGCTTCGCTTTTGTAAAACAATTCCCTTTCAAAGTATACTTCTTTGTTGATGAGGATAAGTTGTCTATCCTAATATTTGCCATTCTCCACGAAAAGAGAAATCCGCAGGTATGGCAGAAAAGAAGTAAGCGATTCAAATGATCCACTGCAAACACCTTCTTAAAAACACATTAAACTTCCGTTAAATCTGTGTTTTTTCAGAATCGGGCTTAACGCTGCCGTTAAACCATCTGCCCGTTGCAAATCAGGCCATTGGTTGATTTTTGTCTATTCATTCTCTCAAAAGTGTTAAATTCGTAATTTGTTTGCCTTGACTTCGCATCCAAAAAGGATTTACATTAGCATCTAAAGAAAGTCTAATCACCTATTGGGAATCAAAAATCCAACCTCTATGCGGATCACAAGATTACTTTTTACGGTATTCGCGATGGCCTTGTCGCTGAGCGCTGCAACGGCTCAGGTCAGCGTCAATCAGCGTTTTGGCGCCAACCTCACGCGGGGCTATTACACCTTCGGACTGAATGCCGGATGGGCTTACCAGACCAGCGATGTGCGCGTGGCGAGCGGCGGTTACGGATTCGGCGCCACCTTAGCCAAAAACCTTTACTACCGCAACAATGCCATTTTTGCATTTGATCTTCGCGGCCGGTTACTCCTGGCGCGCACCTACGGGCTTGATCCGTTCCGTTCTTACGACATTGCAGACAATACGGCGCTGAACGGCAACCGCAATTTAGACTATACCACCTACCCGGTCAACTTAGAAGAACCCCGGGGATTCGTTTTCCAAAACCACCGCACTGATATTTTTGAGCTGGGCTTAGAAGGCGTTTTGACCTTCAACCGCTTGCGCGAACGCACGGGATTTGTCCTTTCCCTGTTTGGCGGGGTTGGCGCCGATTGGTACCGCGCCAAAATTGACCAGGCCAACGGCAATGGGGAGGAATATTTTGAAGACTATGCCACGCTGAAAGACAACGTCGGCGAATCAACAGCCCGGCAGCAACTGCGCGATGCCATCCTCGACGGCGTTTACGAAACAAACGCCGACGGTTTCACCAACAATGCCGGTAAAATTGGCCTGATGCCTAATTTGGGTGTGGAAATCGGCTACCAGCTTACGCCCCGCTTTTCTGTACACTTAGGCCACCGCTTCACGTTTGCGGGCACGGATGTCTTAGACGGCCAACGCTGGTCGGATCCCAACAACGATATTTACCACTACACCAATTTTGCGCTGCGTTGGATCATCCAACCCAAACGCGACCAGCCTTTAGCGCCGGTCATCGAAATTACAACGCCCATTACCAACCCCTACACCACCAATAATCCCAACGACGGCGTCGTTCGCGCCAACATCCGCAACATCAACAGCGCCGCCGACGTGACCTGTATGGTCAATGGCCGCGATGCGCGCTTTGATTACCGTGACCAGCGTTTTTCGACCGATTTCCCCCTGCGGCCGGGTCGCAACGATGTCATCATTACGGCAACCAACCGCGTAGGAACAGCCCGCAAGGAAGTGGTGATTTATTACGAAGAACGCATCGGACCGCCGCCACCGCCGCCGGCAGGCCGCGCGCCGTCCATCACCATCCTCAATCCTCCGACGCGCAATACCCGCACTTCCAACGCTGTATTCACCATCCGCGCCAGCGTGCAGGAAGTGACGAACAAAAACGACATCACGCTGGATTTTAACGGCAATACCCGTCAAAGTTTCAGCTTTGATTCCCGCAGCGGCGAATTGTACAGCGACGTCACCCTGCGCGAAGGCGAAAACCGCATTTACATCCGTGCCCGCAATACGTACGGCACAGCCAACGAAGAGGCGGTGGTGATTTATGAGCGCGAACGCGAATCGCCGCCCACGGTTTACATCACGCGCCCCGACCGCGACCGGGTGGAAACGCAACAGGCTACAGCCGTTATTGAAGCCGATGTGCTCCGTTTAACCCGACAGGGCAGTGTGACCATGACGGTCAACGGCCGGCAATTCCGCAACTTTACGTTCGACGCCAGCCGCGAGCAATTGCGGGCGGAGGTCAACCTGGAACAAGGTTCCAACTTCATTGAAATCAATGCTTCCAATCCTGCCGGACAGGCGAAAGACGGCGTCACGATTGATTACCGGCGCGAGGTTTCCCAAAGCCCGCCCACGATCGCCATCACGGAACCTTCCAAGCCGAGCAGCTCCACTTCAAAAACAACTGCGCTGATCGAAGCGACCACGCAGTTTGTGTCACAAAAAAGCGATGTCCGCTTTTATATGAATGGCAGGGAACTGACCAACTTCACGTTCAATACCGGCAATGGTCGCATCAGCAACACGGTCAACCTGGAAAACGGGAATAATGAAGTCCGCATCCGCGTCGCCAACCGCGACGGCAGCGACGAAGCTTCTGTCAGTATCCGCCGCATTGGCCAGGAAATCGAGCAGCCGCTGAGGCCGGACGTGACCATCGTGCAGCCCTCAGACGGCGCCTCGTTTGATCAGCCGCGTGTGGATTTGCGCGCCAAAACAGAACGGGTGAGCAGCAAAGAAAACGTAACGTTCACGTTCAATGGCCGGACCATCAGCGATTTCAATTTCAACCGGCTGAATGGAGACGTCACGGCTACGTTGGCGCTGGCAGAAGGCAACAATGTCGTGCGCATCACTGGCCGCAACGACGCGGGAACCGACGAAGCAACCGTGAACCTGCGCTATAAATCCGCCGCTGCAAAACCAACCGTTACCATCGTCCAACCCGCAAACAACAGCTCGGTGACGACGGCGGCAACAACCTTGAAAGCAACGACGCAAAACGTGGCCTCGAAAAGCGAAGTGTCCGTCCTGTTTAATGGCCGGGCGGTGTCGAACTTCAGCTTCGACGTGGCGCGGCAGGAAGTGACCGCGTCGCTGACGCTGGAAGACGGGAACAACGTGGTGACCGTGAAAGTGCAGAACAGCGGCGGCAACGCAGAAGCGACCGCCAATGTGAAATACAACCCGCCGAAGCAACCCGCCGTGACCATCGTACAACCGGCAAACAACAGCACGGTAACAACGGCGGCAACAACCCTGAAAGCAACCACACAAAACGCGGCCTCGAAAAGCGAAGTGTCCGTCCTGTTTAATGGCAGAGCAGTCTCGAACTTCAGCTTCGACGTGGGGCGGCAGGAAGTAACCACCTCGCTGACCCTCGAAGGCGGGAACAACGTAGTGACCGTAAAAGTGCAGAACAGCGGCGGCAACGCAGAAGCCACAGCCAATGTGCGCTACAATCCGCCGAAGCAACCAACGGTCACGATCGTGCAACCCGCAAACAACAGCTCGGTGACGACGGGGGCAACAACCCTGAAAGCAACGACGCAAAACGTGGCCTCGAAAAGTGAAGTGTCTGTCCTGTTCAATGGTCGGGCGGTGTCGAACTTCAGCTTCGACGTGGCGAGACAGGAAGTAACCGCGTCGCTGACCCTCGAAGGCGGGAACAACGTAGTGACGGTGAAAGTACAGAACAGCGGCGGCAACGCGGAAGCGACCGCCAATGTGCGCTACAACCCGCTGAAACCGCCGATTGTGACCATTACCAATCCGGCAACGACAGACTATAACAGTAAAGAAAAAAATTATAACTTACGTGCTGTGATCCAAAATGTGGACAATAAGCGCGATATTTTGGTAAAAGTGGATGGTCAATCGCAAAGCAATTTTACTTTTACGGCAGCGTCTGGCGAATTGAGCTTGCCGCTGACGTTGAAAACAGGCGCAAATGTGGTTGTGATCAACGCCCAGAACAGTGCAGGTAGCGATGAAAAAACAACGCGGATTAGCTACACCGCGCCGCAATTACCGGTTGTAAACATCACGGCGCCACAAGATGACGCAACGGTGACCACTTCAACCGTAACTTTGAAAGCGACAGTGCGTTACGTAAGCGATAAAAAAGGAGTTACTGTGACGATCAACGGCAAATCCGCTGTTGCTTTCACGCTGACCGGGGAAAACCTGAATGCGACGGTGACGGACCTGAAAATAGGCAGCAATCGCATTGAAGTTCAGGCCCGAAATAGTGACGGTGTCGCGGATGATTTCGTCGTAATTAATTACGAACCGATCGTGCAACCCAAACCGGAAGTGCGGTTTGTGCAACCTGCAAAGGCAGGTTCCATCTCTCGGGGAGGCACGGCGGATATCGTTGCGGCAATCAAAAATGTGGCTTCAAAATCGGATGTCGTGCTGAAAATAAACAACGTGGCAACCAGTGACTTTGAATTCGATGCCGCCAAAGGCGAGCTTAAGAAAAAAGTCACCTTAGCCACCGGTACGAACACCATTGAAATTGAAGCGAGCAACAGCGCAGGTAAGGCCCTGGCAACAACAACGATCCTCTACAATGGGGGCAATGCTGCTCCGGCGCCGGTTGTA
>JBJXFD010000222.1:0-2878 GCA_046153985.1 Saprospiraceae bacterium | reverse complement strand
CTGTTGTAATCGTCCTGAACCCATTCCCAATTGATCGACTGAGTCCTCGGGGATTCCGGCACGTTCCACCACTGTTCGCGCCAGGAAGCACTCAGCGTCATGGTCCGGTCGTTCAGCAAATAATTGTTGGAAATGGCTGCCGGGTTTAAGATGCTCCACTGGTCGCGGTAGAGGGTGGTTAGCGGGGTTTGTTGGGCTTGGATGGTTAGGGGAAGTAATAGGAGGAGGAGGATTTGAAGATTTGAAGATTTGAAGATTTGAGGATTTGAGGATTTGAAGATTTGAGGATTTGAGGATTTGAAGATTCTGAACAAGCTGGAAAGTAAGCAACAAGTTTGTGAACCGTAAACATGGAGGTTACGTTTTGCCAATTTGCCAATTTGCCTACTTGCCGACTTGCCAACTTGCCAACTTGCATATTTGCTAACTTGCCAATTTGCCGACTTGCCAATTTGAATAAGCTCGAATTCATGGGATTAAAATTTTTGTTCAAAGAGATGAATCACCCCGCTTTGGGTATCGCCGACTTGTTCTTCGCCTTCAAAGGCCCGTAGCTGGTAGTAGTAAGCGCCTTGCGGCAAAGGTTTTTCACTGCCCATCATGGTTCCACCCCAGGGGGAAGCTTCTTTATAATTCCGGGATTGGTACACGAGATCCCCCCAGCGGTTCACCACGATAATTTCAACCCTGGTGAAGCCGCCAACGCCTTTAATTTCCATAAATCCATTTCGGCCCGAATCGTTGATAATCAGGCCTTCCGATACCGTAGGCTGATTAAATACTTCAATCCTCACTGTTGCAGTGTCGCAGGGCAACTGGCAATTGGATTCAGGCGGACAAACCACGTATTGAAAAGTGACTAATCCTCTGAAGCCTTCATCCACACGATAACGGAAACGATTCGTAGCTTCCAGAAACTCCAGAACGCCTTCCTCTGGTTCATTCAGGAGGTACATGAAGGTATCTTGTAAACCCGCTAAGTTATCGTTGAGCAAGACTTCCATCACCAGTATTTGATTCGCAAACTGAAGCTGGTAATTGTCGTCGCCGAGTATGGGTGCGCGTTCCGAAAATAAGGTCACGGTATCGGCGGCAACCCGTGGGCAACCCGGGATAGAAACCTCCCAAACAAAGTGATTGGCGCCTACCTGCAAATTGGAGGCCGTAACAATGTTCTGAGTCTGATTTCCCAGAATGGCTGCCCCCAGCGAGCGCCAGACCCCTGTTCCGGAGGTAAGCGGCAAGGCGGTCAGGATGGATGTTGAGGAAGTACAAATTACGGTCTCCACCCCTGCAAAAACGGCTCCATCCGGTAACCCAAGTACCGTCATCGGGGCAGCGCCCAAAGGAATCGAACGACAGCCCAGCGAGTCGCGCAGCACAAAATATTCGCCGGAAAATGCAGTTGAACTTGCAACCAGGTTGACAGAAAGCTGGGTCGTTATGACAGAATCTCCATTTGGCAACAGCCATACATAATTCACTGCCTGCGATGGAAAAAGGTCTTCCGCAATGAGTGTAAAAACCTCGCCCTGGCAAACTTCTTCCGGCACGCTCGCCGAATATGCCGGCAACGCCCTGCAATCTCCGCCGCCTGCCCCTCCGGTTACAATGGTTCCGCTTCCTGTGACCGGGCAAACGCTTACTCCGCCTACTGTGGCCGTCACGGTGACCGTATAAATCCCGGGAGCGAGGTTGTTGATGCCCGGCGTTGTTGCGCCAGTGCTCCATACGTAATTGTAAGGCATGGTCCCGCCGCTTACATTGGCCGTCGCCGCTCCGTCATTGGCGCCTAAGGTGGATTCATTGGTCGCAGTTACCTGCACCACCAACGCTGTCGGCTGGTTGATGACAGCCGTTGCATTTGCCGTGCAGCCAGCCATATCCACAACGGTTACGCTGTAAGTGCCTGCCAATAACCCCGACGGATTTTGTTGCCCGTTGAGTGCTGGATTATTCCAGGTGAACATCAGGTTACCGGAAGCGTTGCTGAGATTTACGGTCAATGCGCCGTCGCTGCCGCCAAAACAACTGACCTGGCTGACGGTGATGTTGTCTATGCTTAAATTGCAATTCGCAGCATTGATGGTGAAGCCGCAGGTTTGCGTACAGCCATTTTCATCCGTCACCGTGACCGAATAGGTCCCCGCAGGTAATCCGGGAATCAGGGTAAACCCAGGAAGCACATTATTGAGCACACCGCTGGATGGGCCGGTATAGTTAATGGTGTAATTCGCCGTTCCGCCGCTGATTCCAATGCGGCCCTGACCGTCGCTGCTGCCGGGTTGAGAAACCGGCATGTCCTGGGAACAATCGAGCAGCAAAACCTCAGGTTCGTTGATGGTGACAGATGCAATATCGGTACACCCGCCTGCATTTTCGATGGTGACGCTGTAATTCCCTGCGGCAACATTGGTGAGCATTGAATCAGTGACGCCATTGCTCCAGGTATAGTCCCAGGGTTCGCCGCCGCCGGAAACCGTGGCCGTGGCGCCGCCGGTTGTTTCGCCATTGCAGACTACGGGCACGACATTGGTGATGCTTACGGAAAATCCGGCACAGGAGAAGGAAGCGACCACCCCCGAACCGGTCAGGGTACATCCGTTTTCATCCATCACGGTAACACCATAAGCTCCGGGCGATAGATCTGTAATGGTCTGTGTATCTCCGCCATTGTCCCAGTCGTATACAATCATACCGGTTCCGCCCGAAACGGTAGCCGTTGCGGTTCCGTTATTCGCGCCAAGCGCCGTTTCATCTGTTGTGGTGACTTGCAGCGTCAGTGGACTGGGCTGAGAAATGGCGCCGGAGGAGATTTCCTGACATCCGGCTGCATCTGAGACCGTAACAGTGTATGTGCCTGGCGCCAGATTCGTGA
>JBJXFD010000512.1:0-5456 GCA_046153985.1 Saprospiraceae bacterium | reverse complement strand
TACTCTATTTTGAGTCCAACACCCCTGTGGAGATGGATGGCCAGGGCTGGGAAAAATTGGAAATCCGGTTTCACATCCCTTACGGCAAGCCGGTAGACAAAGTAAGGGTCTACGTTTATGGCAGCGGACAAAAAGCCATCTTTTTTGACGACTTGCTGATGGAAAAAACGGCAACGCTCTCTGAAGGCCATTTCCACCCGGAGGCGTTGCACCTGCAAATTTCGGACAAAGCACTGGCAACCTTACGCGAAAAGCGGGAGGCGGCCTTGCGCAGCGGCGTACTCGAAAACAGCGACGACGGGTGGGTCGGCGGCAGAATCATTGACAGTACGGGCGTCGAAATTCCGGTGAACCTGCGCCTGAAAGGCGACCGGCTGGAACACCTCGAAGGCGAAAAATGGTCGTTCCGCCTGCGCGTAAAAGCGCCAAATGCCTGGAAAAGGATGGTTTCGTTTTCGGTGCATACGCCGGCTGCGCGGTATTTCCTGCACGAATGGCTCTTACACCAATTTTGGGAGAAAGAGGGTGTGTTGACCACACGATACGATTTCATCGAGTTGTTCCTGAATGGAAAGTCGCTTGGAATTTATGCCTACGAAGAACATTTTGAAAAAGAGCTGCCCGAATTCCGGCAACGGCGGGAAGGCCCCATCGTAAAACTCAACGAAGATGGCTTCTGGGCGGGCATCGAGCGGCAGTTGAACCACCACGGCTACACGCGTTCCGAAGCGGCGCATACCATCATGGAAAAAGAAAATGCCGACATCGGCACGTTCCGGGAAGACAAGATCGCCGGCTCCCCTACCCTTTCCAAACAATACGCACAGGCGCGCGAACTGCTCCACCAGTTTCAGTTTGGGTTGAAGCCACCCGCCGACATTTTCGACCTCGAACGCTTAGCGAAATTCTACGCCATCAGCGACGTCCTGAGTGCTTACCACGGCATCATCTGGCACAACCAGCGCTTCTATTACAATCCGGTGACTTCCCGCCTGGAACCTATTGGTTTTGATGGCTATGATGGCACACCGAACCGGCAATACACCTTCCTGGGTCAGGGTGCGCTCGATCCGGCGACGATGGACTCCCGGACGGCTTTTGCCTGGTTATTTCAGGATGAGGCATTTGTAGCAAAATATATTCAATACTTGTATCAATTTACCTCATCCGCCTATTTGAATCAGTTTTTGGATGAAAACGCCGCAGGCTGGGCGCCCCGCCTGCAATGGCTCCAGATGGAATTCCCGGATTACCAGCCCGATCTGTCTAAAATTGTGGAACAGGCCGCCTATCTGCATTCTTTGATTTTGCCTTTTGCGGAAGGCAGTCTGAAAACGTTCACGCAGGGAACTGCCGGTGGTAAAAAGCAAGTCCTGGCTGGCAATGCGCATAGCTTGCCCGTTCAAATCACCGGTTATGGCTACGGCTCCCAAAAACAAGCCGCTGCTTTGAAGGTGCTATTGCCGGGCCAGTCGCCGCGCTATATGCTGAGCCGCATCCAGCGCGACGCTGCCGTCAGCGATCTGAACAGTGCGCGGTTTTTGTACCAGTTTGCCGACCAATTCCAGAGCATCCGGCATTACGAAAACCTGGAATTACCCGTGGCCGCCACGCACTTTTTTTTCAAGGTTCCTGGCGTAGATTCGAGCTTCAGCGCCCCTATTTCCAAATGGAAAAGACCGGAAAACGGCACAACAGCGCAACGCTTGTTCGACAAGGTCAGTCCTATGAGCAATCCTTACTGGGTGGTGGAAGGCAAAACCATCCGTTTTCGCCCGGGCAAGCACCGCATCGCTGCGGATGTCATCATTCCCGAAGGGTTTGAGGTGGTTTTTGGCGAAGGTGTGACCCTTGATTTGGTGCAAAAAGCCCGATTCATTTCGCGATCACCGGTGCAAATGATTGGTTCTGAAGATGCCCCGGTAAAAATTCACTCCTCTGACCAGAGCGCGCAGGGATTTACGGTGTTGCAGGCCGGGGCGCGCTCCATCCTGAAACACGTTGTTTTTGAAGACCTGAATACGCTTCGGGAAGATAGTTGGATACTCACCGGCGCGGTCAATTTTTACGAATCGGAGGTGCATTTCTACCGTTGCGTTTTCTATAGAAACCACTGCGAAGACGCGCTGAATGTCATCCGTTCGCATTATTTGGTGGAAGAATGCCGCTTTATTCACACTAATTTTGATGCATTCGACAGCGATTTTTGCAAAGGGGAAGTCCTGAATTGCACTTTCCAGGACATTGGCAACGACGCCATGGATTTTTCGGGCAGCATCGTCACCGTGCGCGATTGCAAAGCCATCCGTTGCGGCGACAAAGGCATCAGCGTGGGCGAAGAAAGCGATGTGACCGTACTAAACGCCACCATAGAAAACGCCAATATCGGCGTGGCATCCAAGGATTTTTCAACCCTCTACATCCGCAACATTACCCTCAAAAACTGCGATCAGGGTTTTGCCGCATACCAGAAAAAACCGGAATTCGGCGGCGCACATATTGTGGTGGAGAAATATAAGGCGGAGGGCGTACGGCGGTTGTATGCGATTTCGAAGGGGTGTAGTTTGCAGTTGGGGGGGCAAAGCATATTGCCAGAAGATCGGTAAGAATAGATAATAATATTGGAATCCAAAAGTATCATGCCTGCCAGGGAAGTTCACGTTCTGATCTTTCCTGATTTTGCCAGGTTGCGGCATCACCAAAAGAGGGGCGATCGTTGGTATAAGATAAAATAAAATCAATCATCCGTTGACGATCCGGCGTTATGGGCATAGCCTGCTTGGGACTGACCTGAACAACGCCAAGGTTCAACCTCCGAACCAGTTCCAGCAGCAATCGCAGGTCATCTTCCCGATCAACCTGCAAAGTGATGTTCGTCATGCGCGATAAGTTTTGACTTGTTAGCTTACAAAGTTAAGCGGAGTTTCAGGTTAAAGCAAATAATTCTACTATCGCTTCCTGGACTGATCTCAGGTGTCGGACACTTTCGAAGTGTCCGACACCTGAGATCAGTAACCCCCCATCACACCATCTTCTCCAACGTATTCAAATTCCGAACGGTCACACAACTCTTATACTTCGCTTTTGCGCTGGCTTTTGAAAACGGCGTGTCCAAGCTTTGGCCGATGGGGACTTTCCAGTAAAGCAGGTTATTGCCAGCCATGATGTTGGCAGATTCTTCGCCCAAGGAGGCTGCAATGTCCCGAAGTTCCTCAAAAACAGCCGGTTTGTCAATAAAAATAACGTAAGCGTGGTGGCCTTCCTCCCGCTTCATTGGGTATTGGGCAATGATGTCCGACAGGTCGTCAAATAGGTACAACAAGACGTAAGCCTGGTAATGGAAGGTTTCCGAAAGGGCTTTTTCCAACATGGGTTTTAGCTCCTGCTGTGCTTTGGAGGATTCAAAAACGACGTTTCCAGTTTGTAAATACGTTTTAACTTCCTGAAAACCAAGCTCTTCAAACATAGCTTTCAGGTCGGCCATTTTGATGCGAATGTTTCCGACGTTGATGCCGCGTAGGAATGCAATGTATTTGGTCATGCTTGAATTTTTATCAGATAGTCTATAAACATGAATTGTGGTGGATAATTATCCTTGATGTCTATTTCAGCATGCAATTTTAAAAAATATATGGGTTGCAGTCATTTCATATCTTGCGTTTCCAAAGCGATGAGCTAATAACTTAGTTAAATTCATCTCAACCTATTGATTATTAAACTCCATCCATCCGGAATCAAATCTCTCTACTAATATCTATAATCTCTCTACTATTTCTACTCTTTTCCGTAACATTGCGTTTCAAAAATCACCTTAAGAAATTCGGCCTTTATGGAATTTGTACTACCCAACTTCGCCAGCGCAGAAATGTGGATGAGCCTGTTGACGCTGACCTTTCTGGAAATCGTACTGGGCATTGATAACATCATTTTCATTTCCATCTCAGCGGGCAAGCTCCCCGAAAAAGAACGCCCAAGGGCCACCAATATCGGCTTGATTTTGGCAATGGTGCTGCGCATTGTACTGTTGCTGGGCGTATCGGTGCTGGTGGCGATGAAGGAACCCTGGTTTGAGATCAACGCCTCCTGGATTACGGGAGGGTTTTCGGGTCAAAGCCTGATTCTGATTGCCGGCGGTATTTTCCTGTTGTATAAAAGCACTTCAGAAATCGGCCATAAATTAGAAGGCGTAGAACACAAGCCGGCAGAAACCGAAGCCGGCAAAAAAAGTGCAAAAGCAGCATTCAGCAATGTGATCGTCCAAATCACGGTCATCAACATCGTCTTTTCTTTCGACTCGATCCTCACCGCCATCGGCATGACCAACGGCCTGTATGGCGCGCTGGTCATCATGATTATTGCGGTTGTTTTATCTGTTGTGATCATGATGCTTTTCGCAACGCCGGTTGGCAATTTTGTCAACAAACACCCCTCTATCCAAATGCTGGGTTTGGCGTTTTTGATCCTGATCGGGTTCATGCTCATTGCAGAAGGCGCCCACTTAGCCCATCTGTCCATCGCAGGCTCGGAGGTTGGCACCGTGCCCAAGGGCTACCTGTACTTCGCCATTGCTTTTTCGTTGCTGGTAGAATTCCTGAATTTGCGCATGCGCCGCAAAGCCCATCCGGTGCAATTGCACGGTATTTCTGAAGATGCAGTGAAGGACGGTTTTTTGGAAGAACAGGAGAAGTAAGATTTGCCCCTTATAAGACAGCCTCTTTTATGCTCATGGTTCTATAGTGATTCTACACTATAGAACCATGCCTTTCATTTCAATGGTACCTCTCCTTTCACCCAGGCAGACATGGAAAAGAAACTACTGTCAAATTATTCGAAACCAAAAAAATCCGCTCGGCTTGGAGCGAAGATGACCAAAAATGGTATTTCTCCATTGTAGATGTCATCGAAGTGCTCACGGGCACAGATCGCCCACGCAAGTACTGGAACGACCTGAAAAGCAAACTTCAAAAGGAGGGAAGTCAACTGTCCGCAAAAATCGGACAGTTGAAAATGCTCGCCGAAGACGGGAAAATGCGGGAAACTGACGTAGCCGACACCGAACAACTCCTTAGAATAATACAATCCGTGCCTTCCCCAAAAGCCGAGCCTTTCAAACAGTGGCTTGCCAAAGTCGGCTACGAACGAATGCAAGAAATTGCCGACCCCGAGCAAAGCCTCGACCGTGCACGGGAGAACTGGCAAAAACTTGGCCGTAGCGAAAAATGGATACAACAGCGCATGAGCGGGCAGGAAAGTCGCAACAAACTCACCGACTACTGGAAGGAACACGGAGTAGAAAAACCTGATGAATTTGCTTTGCTCACGAACATTATCCATCAGGAGTGGACCGGATTGACCGTGAAACAACATAAGGATCTGAAAGACTTGAAATCGCAAAACCTGCGCGACCACATGAGCGAGGCTGAACTGATTTTCACAGCGTTGGCAGAACTTGCCAC
>JBJXFD010000220.1:0-9515 GCA_046153985.1 Saprospiraceae bacterium | reverse complement strand
GTCCAGGATAAAAGGATCAACGAAGCAAAGAGTAACCGTTTGTTGTAGTTGTAGCTGTTCATCATTGTGTATTGATTATGCCATGTCGGGAATGGCGCTCCATGATATTGGAACGCTAAAAATAAAGCCTCTAAATGGAAATAAGCAGGCAATTGCCCGCTTATTTCACAAAATGGCCGGTATCGTACAAAAAGAGGCTTTTTAAAGGCAATTTGCTGCCTGACGACTAACCCTACATCGGTGTTTTTCCGGTCTATTATCCGGCTGAATCCGCACTTGATCTAATTTAATCAAACCCTTGCAAAGGAATCAATAACTTTCGCATTCTAAGAAAACATTTCATTATGGCTCAATTTTTTAAGTTTTTACTCGCATCCTGCCTCGGCGTCATCATCGCTTCAGCAGTTGTTTTTTTTGGCGTCATTGGCATTATCGGAGCAATGGCCAGCCAGGGTAACGTACCGAAGCCGGTTTCGGATGACTCCGTCCTCCGGATTACCTTCGACAATGCGATTCCCGAAAAGACCAATAATTTAGAAATGGATCCCTTTGATTTTGCGAACGACCATATTCTTGGCGTACACGACATCATCAAATCCATAGAACACGCCAAAACGGATGATAAGATCAAAGGCATCCTGATAGAAGCGGATGGCGTGGCTGCAGGGTTTACCACTGCCGGCGCAGTCCGCAGGGCGCTGGCCGACTTCAAAAGCAGCGGAAAATTCATCATTGCATATTCCGACTATTACACACAGGGCGCTTATTATATGGTCTCTGTCGCCGACGAGATCTATGTGAACCCGCTCGGCATGGTGGATTTCAGAGGATTCGCCGCCCAGGTTCCATTTTTTAAAGACATGTTGGATCGCCTCGGCCTTAAAATGCAGGTTTTTTACGCAGGCAAATTCAAAAGCGCCACCGAACCATACCGGCGCGACAATATGTCGGAAGAAAGCAAGCTGCAATTGCGGGAATACCTCAATGAATTGTATGCCGTGATGCTGAACGACATCAGCGAATCGAGGGGTGTCAATGTTGCCGATTTGCGTAAAGCAGCCGACAGCTATGCCGCCAACGACCCGGAAGCAGCCGTCAAATTAGACCTTATTGATGCGGTCGGTTACCGCGACGACGCGCTTCAGGACATCCGCGAGCGCATGGGATTGGAAACGGATAAATCCATCAACACCATCTCTTTGGAAGATTATTCCCGCAGCGTTAAAACTTCGGACAGCGGCAGCGACAAAATTGCTGTCGTTTATGCAGAAGGCACAATTTTGGACGGGAAAGGAGATTTGGGTTCGGTTGGAAGCGAACGGTACACCAAAATCATCAATAAAATCCGGAAAGACGACAAAATCAAGGCGGTCGTTCTGCGGATCAACTCGCCGGGCGGAAGTGCCATTGCTTCGGAAAACATTTGGCGTGAACTCAGCCTGTTGCGCGAAACCGGTAAGCCGGTGATTGCATCCATGGGGGATTACGCGGCTTCAGGCGGGTATTACATCGCCTGCATGGCCGACACCATTTTCGCGGAACCAACCACACTGACCGGATCTATCGGGGTGTTCAACATCATCCCAAGCGCACAAAAAATGCTGGCAGATAAAGCCGGTATTCGTTTCGATACGGTAAAAACGGGGCGTTATGCCGCCGGAATTTCTCCGTTTTATGACCTTTCTGAAGATGAAAAACAACTCATTCAGCGCCGTACCGAACAAACCTATGACATTTTCCTTCGCCGGGTAGCCGAGGGTAGAAAGATGGATAAAGCGAAAGTACACGAAATTGCTCAAGGCCGTGTATGGACGGGCGTTACGGCGGATAAAATTGGTCTGGTGGACGAAATCGGTACCTTGAATAATGCCATCGAAACCGCTGCCCGAATGGCTGGCCTTGAAGATTACCGCATTTCGGAATACCCACAAACCAAAGAACCCATCGAACAATTCTTCGATCGGTTCCTGAATGAGGATGAAGAGCCTTATTCAAAAGTTTTAATGCGCAAGCAATTGGGCGCCTGGTATCCTTATTACCGCTACTTTGAAGATATTCAGAGCTCACATGGGATGCAGGCTCGTTTGCCGTTTGTGCTACAATTCCAATAGTGTCTGTTTTTAGAGTTCGAGAGCAAGGCATGTGGAGGCCCAAAAGTGGAAGTTTACTCGCGTAAATGACCAATTTTGGGCCTTCGCATAACGCAGCTATCGGACTATAAAAACAGACACTAACTACCCCTTCAAACTCCCAATCATCTCCTCCGGGCGCACCCACTCATCAAATTGTTCCGCTGTCAGCAAGCCCAGTTCAATGCCCGCTTCTTTGAGGGTTTTGTTCCCTTTGTGCGCCGTTTTCGCGATTTTCGCCGCATTGTCGTAGCCAATTTTTGTATTGAGCGCCGTGACCAGCATGAGGGAGTTTTCCAAATGCCGTTGAATAACGGGCAGGTTGGGTTCAATGCCTTCTGCACATTTGTCGCAAAAAGAAACGCAAGCATCGCCCAGCAACCGTGCGGATTGCAAAACGTTGGCTGCGATCAGCGGTTTGAACACATTCAACTCGAAATGGCCGTTTGTACCGCCAATAGAGACAGCTACGTCATTGCCGATTACCTGAGCGCACACCATCGTCAAGGCTTCGGGCTGGGTCGGATTCACTTTGCCAGGCATGATGGAAGAACCGGGTTCGTTGTCAGGAATGATGATTTCGCCGATCCCGCAACGAGGGCCTGAACTGAGCATACGCACATCGTTGGCTATTTTCATCAGCGACACCGCCGAGCGTTTGAAAGCGCCCGACAACTCCACCATCGCGTCGTGCGCAGCTAAGGCTTCAAATTTGTTAGGCGCGGTAACGAACGGGTAACCAGAGAACCCTGCAATTTTATCGGCCACCAGCACATCATATCCTGCCGGCGTATTCAATCCTGTACCAACCGCCGTGCCACCCAGCGCCAGTTCACGCACAACTTCCAGCGCGTTGCGCACTGCCCGCATGCTGTTGTCAATTTGTTGCACATACCCCGAAAATTCCTGCCCCAGCGTCAGGGGGGTGGCGTCCATAAAATGGGTGCGACCGGTTTTCACGATGCGCATAAAAGCGGTTGCTTTTTCAGCCAACACGTCCCGTAGTTTTTGCATGCCCGCCAACGTCACTTCAACCGTTTGCTTGTACGCTGCAATGTGCATGGCTGTGGGAAAAGTATCATTGGAAGACTGCGACTTGTTGACGTCGTCGTTTGGGTGGAGCACTTTTTTTTCATCTGTAAGCGCGCCGCCCGACAACACATGGGCCCGATAGGCAATCACCTCGTTCACATTCATGTTACTTTGTGTGCCCGAACCAGTTTGCCAGATCACCAGTGGAAACTGATCGTCGAGCTTTCCTTCCAGAATTTCATCGCATACCCGGGCAATCAGGTCGCGTTTTTCGACAGCCAACACCCCAAGTTCGTGGTTGGCATAAGCCGCTGCTTTTTTCAAATACGCGAAAGCATGGATGATTTCTTTGGGCATACTGGCTTCCGGGCCAATCTTGAAGTTGTTGCGAGAGCGCTCTGTTTGGGCGCCCCAGTACTTGTCGGCTGGTACGTCCACCACGCCCATGCTATCCCGTTCTTGTCTGTATTGCATGATCTCTTGTTTTTATTTTGAAGAAGTAAACCGCAGGTCTTGAAACGCCCCAGATTCATTCGCCAAAAGTAAAACGAAAAATTAATAAATCATTCACTCCGCATTCTTCCGGGGCAGCGGTAAACCAATTATATTTGGCGGCGTTTAAACCATAATGCTTGTTTTATGGTAAGGTCTTTTTCTCAAACTGCGAAACGAGCGCTACCATTATTTAACCAAAAGCACTACAACTATGGCCTTTACACTTCCGGAACTTTCTTACGCATACGACGCGCTCGAACCGCATATTGATGCGCGCACAATGGAAATCCATCACACGAAACACCACGCTGCATACACCACTAACCTGAATGCTGCCATTCAAGGCACGGAGATGGAAAAAATGACCATCGAAGAAATTCTGGCAAATATTTCCAAATACCCTGCTGCTGTTCGCAACAACGGGGGTGGTTTTTACAACCACAATCTTTTTTGGACCATCATGTCGCCTAATAGCGAAGGAGAGCCTTCCGACCGCATGAACATCCATAAAGCAATTACCCGGGACTTCGGCTCTTTTGAAAATTTTAAAAAAGAATTTTCCGCTGCTGCAATGACGCGTTTTGGCTCCGGATGGGCCTGGTTATGTGTTGATGCCAGCGACAAGTTGTTCATCACGTCTACCGGTAACCAGGACAATCCGCTGATGGATGTCGTGGAAGCGAAGGGAACGCCGATATTGGGCCTCGATGTTTGGGAACACGCTTATTATCTCAATTATCAAAACCGTCGCGCCGATTATGTTTCGGCATTTTTCAGCGTTGTTGACTGGCATGCTGTGACCCAGCGTTACAACGATGCCAATCCGGGTGCTTCGAACTTTTAATCAACGACGAGCCCCATGAACATGGGGTAAGCTTAAAAAAATATGCTTACCCCATGATTTTTTTTTCAATACCCCTCTCTTTCCGAAACCTACCACAGGCAACTGGATATCCGCCTTTTACCTCCAGTTTTTTCCAACAACCTGGTTCCTGCGCCAACTTTTAGCCATAGATTCATGCCGGGCAGCTTGATATATTGTTTGGAATTTCGTATTTTTGAATTGTCTATCATTCTTTGACAAGGCGATTCAGCAGAACTACCGGTTTCCTCCTCCCGTACGAGCAATGTTATTGCAGACAGATTTGGGTTCATTTATGCACTAAAAACTACACGCACTTTGCATCCTGTTTTTTCAAACAGCAAGATGCGAGAGATTAAGAACATGTTCAAAATTCCATCAATTGGCTGCAAGCGAGAAATTTTGTTTTATACTTCGTTAGATTTTTTCGTCATAGCTGCTGGCTATGTCTGCAAAATCTGCCTTGTCTAAAACAAAATTTCTTCGCTCTCGCTCAATCATGGAAATTTGAACATGCTCTAAAACTGACCCATTTTTTTCATTTAAATACATCTCCCATGATCATTTTGTGCGTTTTGCTACTGATTTTGCTCCTGTTTAATTTCGACATCGTAAAGACTTCCTGAGCGATTTTCGAAAGAAAAACAGGGAATAATCACTACTGTACAACCGCCTACACTACTCAGCCAGGGAAATTTCAGAAAGACGCTACATGAATCAGACGCGTTAAGAATTCGTAGCGAGGAATTAGTAAGGGGCTTTCGCCAACAGGTGGAAGCCCCTTTTGTTTTTGTCTGTCTATAAAGTCCGATATATCTATCTTCGCAGCAAATCTAAACAAAAGCCTATGTCACTACTCCTTTACGGCGCTACCGGATATACCGGGCAATTGATTGCAGAATACGCGGGTCAATATGACCTCCAGCCCATCCTTGCCGGGCGTTCCGAAGAAAAAGTAAAAGCGCTGGCAGCGCGTTGGTCATTGCCCTGGCGGACAGGCGACCTGAACGATCCCAATGCAATGGATACGCTGTTGAAAGGAGTAACCGTGGTGCTACACGCTGCCGGACCGTTTCAACACACTGCCAAACCCATGCTGGAAGCATGCCTGCGCAACCGCGTTCATTACTTAGACATTACCGGTGAAATTGCCATTTTTGAAACGGTTGCCCGAATGGATGAAAAAGCTAAAGCAGCCGGGATTATGCTTTTGCCTGGCGCGGGATTCGACGTTGTACCGACCGATTGCTTAGCACTGTACCTGAAAAATAAATTGCCGGACGCCACGCATTTGCAATTGGCGTTCGCTTCCGGCGCCGGATTATCGCATGGCACAGCCACCACAATGGCTGAAAATTTGGGCGAAGGCGGCGCTGTTCGTCAAAACGGAAAAATTGTCAGGGTTCCCGTGTTGGGCCACAAAACCATGACCGTGCCATTTCCCGGCAAGCCGCTTTTTGTGATGACCATTCCCTGGGGCGACGTTTCCACTGCTTTTTACAGCACGGGCATTCCCAATATTGAAACTTACACCGGCGTTTCGCCTGCTTCCTATAAATGGATCCGGCGGCAGCGTTATTTCAACTGGCTGCTGCGCATGACCTGGGTTCGGAATTTTGTCAAAAACCGCATCAAACAACGGCCTGCCGGCCCTTCTCCGGAGAAAAGACTACGCAGTTTTTCCTTAGTTTGGGGAAAAGTAACCAACGCGGAGGGCAAATCAGCAGAAGCCACCCTTCGCACCCCGGAGGGTTATACACTGACTGCACTCACCAGCTTGCTGATTGCAAAAAAAGTGCTGGAAGGCAAGGCACCGATTGGTTTTCAAACACCGGCCAAAGCTTATGGCGCGGATTTGATTTTGGAAATTGAAGGCGTGGAGCGGGGTGATTTGTAGCAAGTGGGCAAGAGGCAAGTAGGCAAATTGGCAAAGGGAAGACTTGCCCTTTGCAAATTCACACCTTACTATTTAATATCTGGCTTTATGGTACGATAGCTGCGTGGAGCAAGTGAGGGCGTCACTTAAAGTGACACCCTCACTAACCACGTCGCCCCTTTTTGAGCCCTTCGCACGTCTTGTTCTCGAACTCTAAAGAGCAGACACTTGACTAAATGGACGGACACTAAATAATTAATTCTTCTTTGCAGGCTTCAAAGGCTCTGTGGGGCGTGGATTAACAAATTGCGCCTGTGTTTGTAAAAGCCAGGAAAAATCTGCGCTTTGCGGCGGGCCAGAAATGGCAACAAGGGTTCCTTTTGTCGTATCAACAGCTGCACCTGTAGCAATCCCCGCCGAAAAATGGCAGCCGGTGCAGCTTTCCGTTGCAAAAATAGTAACAGAATCCGCTGCTGTAAATTTAGGGTTCCCATAACTTTCTTCCATTTGATAGGCCGGTTGATCTCCAATTTGGAAGTAGGTTTCCATGGTCATATTCGTGAGGAAAACGGGCGTTACATTGCCTCCGGGCTTGTTGTTCACGCTGGCTACCCCATTTCCCGCCGGCGTAGGCGGCGTATCTGGAGAAGTTGGCCATTGCGTATCAATCAATTCGTAATACTGCAAGACCGAATTTAATGCGGCAAGCCTTTTGGAAGCCTGGGCATTCAACTCCTTTTTGGCTGGAGGAATCGGAATCATCCGACGGATTTGTGAGCGGCGCAGGCCATTCGCATCTGGTTCAACACATGCGTTCTGGGCGCAGTCTTCGCAACTGGGGTCGTTAAAAGACGGCTTTAAGCTAACGGTTTTGCCACTCAGGGATTTTCCGGTTACCGCCGGATCAGCTTCTATGTTGTCTTTTTGCTCAAAAGTTGCCCAGATCCACTGCGGCGAAGACGTCGTTTTCATGGCGATGTGCATGCCTACCATGCCCAGCGTTGCTTTGATGTAGGTTGGATTTTCGGGAAATACAACAAAACAGGCCGGTTTTTTGGGATCGGTGCTGATGGTATATTCTTTAGGATCCGGGATATAGCCTTCCATTGTTAAATAGCGGGACGCAATGTCTTTGTCGGGGTCAATAACCTTCCAGGCAACTTTAATTTCAATAGCGCCGATGGCTTCTTCGCCATAAGTCCCGGCAGGAAAACTTACAACATTCTTGTTTTTATTGAACTCAATCTGGCCTTCTACATTGTATAACGTATTGGTAACAACGTAGTTGAACTCAGTTTCATTCATCAATACTTCATACATAACTAAGTTGCCATTTTGGTCCCAAAGCCCTCCGCCAAAAGCCTGATCGGATTCATCAGCGACATCGGACACCTCGTTGTGCTTGTTGTTGCGGAAAAGAACCCTTAATGATTTATCCTTCGCATCTGCGGCAAGGTTATTATGCCCCCGAATGAACTCATTAATATCGCGGTCATTTCCCCAGGGCAAAGGCTTGACACCACCTGGTTTGTAAACCTCAAAACTTTCTTTCCAACTACTCCATACCGGCATTCCTTTGTCCGACAATTTAGCTTTAGGCTTGCCATCCGGGTGCGTTGGCCAGTTCAGAGCCATAAATGCTTTCCAGGAAACCAAGTCAAACAGCCGTTGTACGTCGTCAAATTTTTTTTGTTGTTCCAATTCTGCTTTCAGGTTCATGTCTACGTCGCGCGGTATTTCGGGCGTCGGGTGTTCGGGGAAATCCAGGTAACTTGTTTGCCCTTTGTTGCACTGAATATTGGGCAGCACAATTAAGGCGGTCAACAACAACAAGGCCAATAAACTCAGGCCCGATGGTCTGAAAAAAGTTGATTTCATGACTTTAGCGTTTTGATTTGAAAAATATATTAATCACATAGAATGCAGGTAACTCCGGACATGGTATCAGGAAACCTGCTTCAGGATGTTTTTTTGCAACAGAAACTGGAGTGCCAAAATAATGTTGTGGTCTTTTTTATAGCCCAATGAAGCCTGACGGAAAGCCTCCACCACTTCTTTTGCAGGCCGCGGAATGCTGCATGTTTCCAGAATAAACGCCTCTTCCTTTCTGCTCAAAAAATATTTGGCTTGCAGGTTATTTCGGTTGGGCGTTTTTGATGATACCAATATAGATAGCGGGCTGAGCGTCACCCAATGATGTCGCCGTTGCCAAAAAACACTGTGCGGCCACCGTTGTTCCTGCTGGTAAAAACGGGTTCGTATCTCTAAGTAATTTTCGTACTCCCTCCGAACTAAGTGTTCGTATTTTTCAAGCGCGTTTGTTTTGCCAGCGAGGTAATCAAGCGCGGCATAAGCCCCGAAAATGCCGGATTTCATGGCTTTAAAAATCCCCTGTGCCGACAAAGGGTCAAACGTGGTGGCGGCGTCACCGACAGCGATCCAGCCTTCCCCGCAAAGAGCATCAAGATACTGTGAAGCAGCCGGCCAAACTTGAATCTCCCCGGCAGATTGAGCCTGCGCCACGCGTTGTTGCGTGTGCGGCACGGCGATTAAGCCTTGTTCCCATTTTTCAGCTTGCTTCACATTTAGTGGGGCCAGATCCGAATCGGTCATAAAAGCCACCACTAATCTATTGTCCGCAAGCAAAGCTGAATACCACCAACCGTTTTCACAAGCCTCCACCAACGCGGGAAGGTCAGTAGTGTGAGTCGAAAGTTCATAAAAACGCCAAATGCCCGTGAGGTTGTCAAACCGAACTTTCTGAGCGCCCATCCGGGAAGCAAAGTGAGCTGTTCGGCCCGAAGCATCAACGACAAACACGGGGTGCAAATCTTCCACTGCCCCGGAGTTCCCGGTTATTTGAAAATGAAAAAGCTCATCTGTCCCTTCCATCCACTTTGCAGTGGTTCCGAGTTGCACTACAGCGCCCCGTTGCTCCGCTTCCTGAATCAGAAAGCGGTTGAATCTGTTTTTATCAATGCGCCAACCCGGTGCGCTGGTTTGAAATAAAAAATCGTTTTCAAGCATTGCCTCGTCTCCCCAAACCGCGCAGGTGCCATGCGACATCAGGTGCGCTTCTTCCCTGAATTTTTCCCAAATCCCCAGCGGCGCCATCAGATCG
>JBJXFD010000217.1:0-25238 GCA_046153985.1 Saprospiraceae bacterium | reverse complement strand
TCCATGGTGGTGTGGTTGAGTGTTGTAAATTGGTTCCAATACACCATAAAGAAAATGAAATTTCTGGATATGTAAAAATGAAACACAAAAAATCAACAATAAACACCCGAAATTTTTACTTATCTTTGTTTTTATACCAAGTTTCAATAAAGATGAGCGTTTCCCATTCCACTGCCGTTAAGCGATCTGCCATTGTGCGTACCGATGTGCCGCTCAAAAGCCGCCTGCATTTTCCACGAACGTTCGAGGATCGGGCCGATCTGGGCATGCGCGAATTGCGTGCGCCGGCTACCTTTGAGGAATACCTGAAACTTTCGCTCGACTGCGATTTTCAGCTCCATTACCGCGACGGACACATCATTTCTTTTATTGAAATTGACGCCAAAACCAACACTATTATGGGTGAAGCATCGGTATCACATGAGGCGCTTGTAGCACGTATTATTCGAGCATTATCAGAACTTTTAGAGGATTCTGATCCCAATATCCATATATTAGGCAGCAATGCCAAAATTTTCATCGGCCCCGAGCGCAGGGGGTACAATGCTGATGTTACCGTCGTAAAAGGCGAGATCAAGCAACAATCCTACAAATACAACCGCCGCAGCGTTTCGGGCATTACCAACCCGTGGCTGATTGTAGAAGTCCTTTCCGTAAGTACCCGCGATTTTGATTTGTCAGAAAAACTTTCGGATTACAAACAAATTCCATCCTTACAACAAATCATTTTCATAGAGCAAAGTGCTGTCCACGTTTCCACCTATATCCGCGTCAGCGAAAATGAATGGCGCAATTTGGATTTTCATAAGCCGGAAGCGCTGCTTCCGATTGGTGCAAAAAGCATTTCGCTGCGCAGCATTTATCAAAATATTCCGGATGGGCCGGAAGTGCGATAGATTTGTCTGAAGCGCTTATTATTTGACTGGAATCACCACCACATTAATTTTTGCCCCATCCGGAATTGGCATTTTATTGCCATTGTACAATAGCCAGGCATTGTCCTTGAAGTGCTGCTTGTCGTTGGGGTGGTCATACCAGGCTACCAAAGGGCCTTCATTTTCTGGGCCACCCCATTGGTGTGACCCTGTGCGGTCTCCGTCGCTATGCCCCCAATAAGCGGTAGCAAACAACATGACATTGCGATTGCCAGTTAGGTCGGCTCGCTTCAAAACAGTACGCCAAGGCTCCGCACTTACCGTATTTGACGCTTTGACGGTGTGCATGAAGGCAGAAGCATTAGAAAAGCCCGGCACGATATTGTTTTCTATGACCATGACGTTGAAGCGGGCGCCTGATGGCATGAAGGATCGCGTATCCGTTGTCTTGCCATTGTGATAATCCATGTACCCGTTATTGAATATATGCCACTTTCCGTTTGTATATGAAATGATCTGGGAAACGTCGTTAGTGACAGTCCCCACGTTTTGAGTTACCAGAAGCATGGCATCAGTTTTCCCATTGGAGGCAGGATTGTCAATAACCATGCCGTGTGGAAAGCCACTTGTATTTGC
Source organism: Saprospiraceae bacterium (assembly GCA_046153985.1). Lineage (GTDB taxonomy): Bacteria > Bacteroidota > Bacteroidia > Chitinophagales > Saprospiraceae > JABWAJ01. The sequence continues at coordinate 23,727 of JBJXFD010000217.1, read as the reverse complement.
TTTGGTAGCGATGACGGTGAAACAATTACGGCTGCTGGGCGGCGCAATCAATACATTGAATGTCATCCCTTTGGGTATGCTCTCGCTGCTGTTTTGGTTGACAATTGTCCAACGGGAACCATTGTACCTCACCCCTGCATTTTGCGTATATGCTTTTGCTTCAGCATCTGCTCCGTTTGCATTGGCGTTCGGCAGGATAAAAATAATGGCCTTCGGGTTGCCATTTAACTTCGGGTGATCGAGTGTCGTTGTTTGCCCGCTGGTATTGGTCGTTGTAGTGAAATGACGAAATGCCATTTGATTGCTACTCCGGGAGGGCTTGGCGATGGTTTTTTCAGGAGTATTGGCTGGCTTGGTCGTTTTTGGGGAAGTGACTTGTTGAGCAGAGGTAGTCTTCGTTTCAGACTTTTGTTGATCTTTAGCGATAACATTTGAATCCAGCTTCGCGACAGTCGGCTGTTCGGTCACTTGCTTGGAGGGCATTTCAGGTTTTTCCTGCGCTTTCAGGACATACCATCCCAAAAGACTCACTATAACACCCAAAGGCAAACCAATTGCCCACAAAACGAATGCCGGTTTTCTGCTCGGCTTTATTACGGCCTCCTCGTGCTGAAAGTCCGATTCTATTTGTTTAGCCCGTGCAATGGCCTGTTTTTCATCCCCTGCATGTCGGGCAATCTCCCCAATGATGTTGAGCAACCCCGCGTTTACCCTGGCTATATTTTGCTGCACTTCGCTACGCGTGGCGACCCCGGTAGCAAAATCTCGCTCCGCCTGCGACAAGCTGGCCTGAAGCAACAAAGCCTCGTTGTGCAGGTGGGGCAATTGACCAGGTAAAAAGTCGTCTAAAATAGCCAGAACCAATTTGGCCCGGTTGGCCGCCACGAACGAGCGGAGGGTTTTAGCAAAATGTTGCATGACACTTGGTTGTATCACGCAAAGATGGCATATTTAGTTGTTATTCTAAATTTGTAAATTCTTTTGTATCAAACCTTCAAAGCCCAACGCTGAACTCGTGGAAAAAGAGTCCGAAGTGCCAAAAGCAATAAGCTGAATAGTGCCAATAATTTTTTCATGTTATTCACTTTCGCCCAATCACCACCCCAGCCGACCAAACCTGCCGCTCAGCAACCACCACCACCCGGTATACCCCGGCCACCACTTTCGTCAAATCCATCGTCAGGTTGTTTTGCCCGGCTTGCAGCATCCATTTTTCAGAAAAAACCATCCTGCCCAATAGGTCGTAAACCAGCACCCGGGCATTGGTCTGATCAGGAATAATAAGCATGAGTTCAAAAAGCCCGTTCGACGGGTTAGGGTAGACCACTAATTCCGAATCAAGCCCATCTAAAGGCTCCGATGTGTCGTTGGGTAGATCGGGGCAACTATTGTCAAGCAATGCCTGGTACTTGGGCGCCGTCTCTAAATAAGGCGGCTGAATGTCAATGTCGTTCAACACACCCCAGGAGCCATAAACGCTCTCCTGCGGGCTGGAAAGGCTGAAATTGCCAAATAGGCGGCTGCCCCAGGAGCGGATGGTATCCAACATATCGTCGTACAGGCGGTAAATGCCGGAGTTGTATTGCGCATCCCACATCGCCTGCTGATAGGGATACGGAATACCGAACACGTTGCCGACAAAGTGTTGCCCGCCTTCGTAGTTCACAATTGCTTTGCCAAAGAGTTTGACGTTGTTGTAGTCCTGGCGCAGTGCCGGGATGAAGTCGTGCCAGCTATTTCGGGCGTTTTCGAGGATGTCCTCCGGCGTACTGCCAGCGTTCAGAACAGGGGTTCCGCTATCCGAATGGTCGAGACCGATATAGCTGGTTGGCGAACCGTAATCCCAATCCGAAGGATCGAGCTGCGACAGGATTTGCTCGTTGAGGTAGTTGAAGCCCGCTTGCAGGCCAAGGACCCGCTTTACCCTGGATTTTTCGTCGCCAAATACTTCATGCCAGATGCGGAAGGTAGCGCCCGCTTTCTCCGCCATCGCTCTCCCATAGTTGAGGTTGCTGGGAGCGGTTTGCACATTGTAGTGCGCCTGGTCGAAAATCCAGTTCCAGACTTCATTGCTGTATTCGAGATAAATGCGGAGGTCAGGGTCAAGATTGTTTCGGAAAAGGGTCGCCATTTGCGCCACATAGTTGCTGTCGGCAGCGTGGGGGACGCAAATCCATACGTCTTTTTGGGTTTGATTGGCCAGTGTGATCATCAGTTCATACGGTACACCCTGCGGCGTAGCGTATGTAAAATTTGAAACCGAAGTACGCTCCTCCCAATGCACAACCGGATTGTGATTGGTCGCTCCCCAATCCATGAAGCGCAAGACCCTGAACGGCGCTATTTTTTCCAAAAACCCGGGATAAAACGGCTGGGCTTCGAGATCCGCAAACTCGTCATCCAGCCGCAACACCCGCACGTTGCGCACGTGGTTGCCCAATTGCGAAGCAGTTATGGTAAAAAACAAGTTTTCTGCTGCCGTCACGTTGAATTGAATGCGGCCTGGCGCATTGCTTGTCACGGTAGCGCCTCCCTGCACATTCAGGCTGCCTGCGCCGTCGTAAAGCAGCACATAGGTGTGGCCCGGTGGCAGGTTAGCGCCTTCAGAGGAGATCACATAGCGCACCTTGTTGGCAACACCATTGAAGGTCTGTGGGATACCCGTCGGATAGCCGTCGGCGTCAGTAGCGATCCCAGCTGCATTGCCATTGCTCCAGCAAAAACAGGGATCATCATAAGCGATGAAATCCGGTCGCACATGCTTCATCAGGTTGCGGATTGGCCGCTCCGGCACCCAATCCGCAAAGCCACTCATGTTGGAGCCGATGGCGAGGTCGCACAGGTCGGGTTGCCAACCGGGGCAGGTTGTACTGTCCACAGGCACGTAAAGCGTGAACGCATCGGTGCAGCCTCCGCCGCCGCTGGCCGTGTAGCTGTAAGCGCCAGGGGCGAGGTGGTGAAATTCGCTGCCGTTCGTTGCTGGCAATTCGGCGCCCGCAGCGTTTCTCAGGGTGAAATTTTCGGGATGGTCGTTGATGCGGATGATGCCGTTGTTGCCGGTACAATTGGCCTGTTGTATCAATGAAAAACTGCTCAGGCAGGAGAATGTTCCATTTTCGTCCCGCACTAAAATTACCTGCTGCGCAGTATGTTGCAGCCCGGAAGTGTCGGACACCGTGAGCCGCACCGTGAGGTTACCGATGGCGGTGTAGGTGTGCGAAGCGGAGATGCCACTTACTTCCGGCGAGCCGTCTCCGAAGCTCCAGGTGTAGCTGAGTGGCCCGCCTTCTGGGTCGTAACTGTCGGCGCCCGAAAAGTCAATGGAGAGCGGCGCCTGGCCATCGGTGGTCGTCGGCGTGATCACAGCCACTGGCGGAAGGTCAACCACCACCGTGTTGTCCGGCGCGACGCAGGCATAAGTAGTTCCCAACCGCACTTCATCCAGCGCGCCATTGCCAGGGCTGTTGCCGAGGTAAGCCACCACGCTTCGAAAAACGAGCAACATCAGGTCACTTTGCGTAAAAACGGGCGCCGGGCTGCCAGAGCCAAGTTCAGCGGGATTGATGTACAATTCGATGAAATTGCCGATCGGAAGGAATTGGATTTTGATGGCAAAAAACGTGGTTTCGCCAATGACGACGGGCTCGGTAGTCGGATAATAAGCTTCACCGATGCGCAGCGTCCAGCGCCGTTGTCCACCCACCTCGGAATGCCCCTCAAAAAAGCCAAACTCAACCTTTTGATCGGTACAGTTATCGCACCAGGGCAGGTCGCTGCCGTGTAACCCTGTGTAGACAGATTGGTTGTTGTTTTGGTCTTTGCGAATCAGGGCGCTCATCCAGAGGGTGGTCCCCGTTTGCGTGCCGATGCCTTCGCTGAATTCAGCTACGTAGTCATCGAAAGGGCCTCCATCGCTGGTGGCAAGCCGCCGCCCCGCCGTGAGGTATTCCCTGCCACCGGTTGCGTAGTGGCCTAGCGTCTGCAAATTGCCGAATGCCAGTGACCCCGCCCCGGAATTGATCTGGTAGCCGGGCAGCGCGACATTATCGTTTTGCACAAGCCAGGGTTCGGCCCAGCCCGCTCCGCCATTGCGATCGTCGAGTGGCGCATTTTCAGGGTAATCGAAACCATCGTAGGCAAGATAAACACAGGGTTGGGCAGTGGAAAAAATCGGCAACAACAGGAGGAAGAGGGTGCGCATGTGTTTTGGTTTGGATCAAAAATAGATCATTTAATGTAGGATCAGGAAGAAAACATGGATTTTTAAATGATGTAAAACACTTCCCTTGCCTCCTCCCATTGTATGGGACAAGTTTTGCGAGAGATTATTTTCCGTTAAGATGGGGGCCTTGTTTGGCAAGGAGTGAGTAAGCTTTCCATCTCATCAATCATCATCATTCAATCACCTATCATCAAATATTCCGGCTTCGTCCTTATCCAATTTGGTTCTATAAAAAATGCCTTTTTCGCAGAATCAAATGCCCCATACCCTGTCCTGACCCTTACCCTTCAATTTTCCCGAATTTTTTTTCGGCAACTCCACCCATCTTTTCAGGTAACCGAAAGCTTTTTCGGCAAAATGCCTGAAAAGCGGCTTTGGGGCACATTGGCACAGTGCTTGCCTAATGGTTGATGTCATGACGTTACCCGCTGGGTTTAATTCAATTTTTTCACACTAAAATTAATTGCCATGCACGATATGGATAAAATCATGAATGAGGAATTCAATCAAGAATATGGTTTCCTCAACGAAGGTGAATACGAAGGCGAAGGCGAATGGGAAAGCCAGTATGAAGGCGAGGGCGAATGGGAAAACCAGCATGAAGGCGAGTGGGAAGGAGAAGGTGAATGGGAAGGTGAATGGGAAGGTGAGTGGGAAGGTGAATGGGAATGGGAAGGAGAGGCTCTGAACGAAGAACTGGAATATGAATTGGCGGCTGAATTGCTGTCGGTATCCAACGAAGAGGAATTAGAACAGTTTTTGGGAAAATTAGTCCGAAAAGTCGGCGGAGGGATTTCCCGTTTTGCTAAATCAGGTTTGGGTCAAAAATTGATCGGCGGACTGAAATCAGTTGCCAAAGTGGGGCTCCCAATTCTGGGGAAAGCTGCCGGAACATTTTTTGGAGGTCCTGTAGGCGGCATGATTGGAGGTAAATTGGGAAATCTCGCGACGAAACTGTTCGAAATTCAAGCTGAAGGTATGAGCAACGAAGACCTGGAATTCGAAATGGCCCGGCGCTATGTGCGATTAGCTTCAGCAGCTACCAAAAACACCGTAAAAAATGCGCCAAAAGGTGGCAATCCGAAAGCCATTGTTTCCAAATCCATCAAACAGGCAGCAGCCAAACACGCGCCGGGATTATTGCGGCCGGCAGGCTCCGCAGGAGGTTCCAATGGTGGTTACAGCGGCGGTGGCGGCGGCAGCAGCAGCTACAGTGGCAGCGATTCCTCAGTTTCCGGCCAATCCGGAACCTGGACGCGGCAAGGCAGCCAAATCATTATTTACGGAGTATAAGGACTTCCCCGTAACATCATTCCTTTTTTAATTTTTCAACCTTAAAAATTTCAAATCAATGAATTACGAATATCAGGAAACGTACGAATTCAATCCGGAATTCGAAGGTGAATTCGGTTATGAAATGCATGAAAACGAATTGGCACAGGAGCTCATGGGCATTCAAAACGAGGAAGAATTGGAATATTTCCTCGGCAATTTGCTCAAAAGCGCATGGAGCGGTGCAAAATCATTGTACAATTCTCCACTTGGCCAACAATTGAAAAGCCAGGCAGTCTCCGGACTCAGATCTCTTGGGAGGCAGGTACTTCCTCGTTTGGGCAGTGCAGCAGGCGGTCGCTTGTTTGGCGCTACCGGTGCACGCCTTGGCGGGCAACTCGGCAATATGGCAGCGCGAGGGCTGGGACTGGAGTTTGAAGGAGCGCCGCCAAGAGACCGGCGTTTTGAAGCCTCCAAGCGTCTGGTTCGCGTTGCCAGGATAGCTGCAAAAAACATCGCGGCCTACGCCCGAAGCGGCAAACCGATGAATGCACGTGTTATACGGGGAATGATCCTGCAAGCTGGCCGCAACCAGTTCCCGGGTTTACCGGCCTCTTCGCCGGGAAGCGATGGTTTCCCAAAAGGTGGCAGCAATTACCAGCAAAGCGGAATGGATAATGCCTCTTTTTCCACTTCTCAAAACAAGGGAACATGGTACAGACAAGGCAATCGCATCATCCTTCAGGGCGTATAGCGCCCCTGGAAGGGCGTCAATTACTGATTGACGAAGCGAACGCCTTGCTGGTCCGTCTTCACCAGGTGCAGCCCTTTGAATGGACAATGCCCATGGTTGCAGCTGCTTTCCCATCGTTAGAAGCACAAAAAAGCATCTATCACCTCATCAGCAATGGCCGGGTACAACTACGCCAAAAAACAGAGCGATTTATTGCCGTACTGAACCAGGATCAGCAAATGCCGCTGCATAAATGCCAGAGCGCTTACAGCATTTTGAAATTACAGTTCAACTCGCTGCTCGACCAATTTGACATTTTTGCGGATGTGGTTAACCAACGCAGCGAGCACGAAGTTGGGGTATGGATTGCAGGACTGGATGTTTTTGCTGCCGACGCCCTCCAATTGGAAGACGATTTTTACCGCGCACCAGCACTCGTTTGTTATTTAGACCGAGGCCACGGTGCAGCCATTCGACGGGCAAGAACCCGCCTTCCGGGTGGAAAAAAAAATCCGGTAGCAGTAATAAAAATACCGCGAGAGCGCATGGTAGGTAGCGGCATCGGGTCTTCCTTAGTCCATGAAGTTGGGCACCAGGGCGCCGCTTTGCTAGGCTTGATACCATCCTTGAAACCTTTATTGGCGCACAAAGCTGCTGCGGAACCCGAACGCCGGATCGCATGGAAGCTTTATGAACTTTGGATTTCGGAGATCCTTTCTGACGTATGGAGCGTGGCAACGCTTGGCATCAGTGCAACAACCGGTTTGGTCAATGTGGTTAGTTTGCCTGCTTACTTCGTTTTCCGAATGCCGGATGGCGATCCCCACCCTTTCCCCTGGATTCGGGTAAAAATCAGCCTTGCTTTTGGCAAAGCGCTCTACCCTGACCCTCAATGGAACAAGCTGGAGGCGCTTTGGGAGCAAATGTATCCAACTGCTCAGCTTAGGCCTGTTCAACAGGATCTGATTCGGGAGTTAAGCGAAACCCTGCCTCACTTTACTAAGTTGGTGCTTCAAAACCGCCCAGCTTCACTGGAAGGAATGGCTCTGGGGGAAGTTTTTCCGACGGGCTTCCGGCAGCCGGCTCAACTGCGGCAACTTTATGAACAGTGGCGCCGAAATCCGGAAGCCATTTACAAGGCCCGCCCTGGGTTGGTGTTTGCAACCATTGGCCAAGCCCGGGCAGACCGCACGATTTCGCCTTTCGAGGAAAATCGCCTGCTGTCGCAAGCATTGCGGCAATGGGCCCTGATGAAAATGTTTAACCATTAAAAATTACCAACCATGCCTGCTAACTTTTCAAATCTGCGACTCAGGTATACGCATTTCCGAGAGGGTCAATCCGACCTGGAGATCGTATTCAACCTGAATTCGCTGAATTTCGACATCAACCATACTACGATCGGAGCCTCAACACCTTTTACGTCTGAAATGACTTTTGAGCTAAGCATCCTGGATCGGCGAGAGAACAAATTCAAGAATCTCAATAAACTGGGGAGCCTGCTGGATGCCCATTTTAATAGACCAGGAATTCTTTTACCAGAGGACCCTATTGGAAAAATTACGACGGTACTGAAAAATGAAGTTTTTACTAATGACAACATGGTGATTCATTTTCAGGACATTAACGAAGTAATTTCCTTTCCACTGGACATTTCCAACCCTGATGACCCCAACAGGAATTGGTTCCTCTCCAGCAGTTCATCCCTGCAAACACTGGTCACACCTTTGAATAGCGGTGAACAGGAACTGTTTTCTCTTATCTGGCTGGTAAAGCTGAAATTCCACGCGGCATCCCCGACTGAGGCAAGTATAGTCAGCGGCGTAAGAACAGATTCCCCGTTGGATCAATCAGTAGTTTTATTTCCGGAACTCGATTTCCCTAAGGACGACGTGCTGGTTCCTGAAGAAAGCCTCGATCTGGCATTCAACGACGAACTTCGCGTCAATTACGAATTAACCTACCTGCCAGAGTCTAACAACGCTGCCCCGATGGCCAGCCCAATCGGCCGGGCTGCGGAGGAACTCAGCGACAGCATTGCCAACTTAGCTTCTTCCTTAGCGACCAACCTGACCACGACCTTCAAAACCCAATTGCAGCCGGTAGGGTCTGATTTCAGCACGGATGTCGCACTTTGGGTAATGATCAGAAGAGGCACCGACGAGTTGAAATTCACAAAGTACTTCGACTACATGGAAGAGATATTTTGTGGCGGAAACCGCAATGGCAGTGCCGCATCGCTTCTGAACTCGAAGAATAATGCCCTCAATAACCGGCGTTCCTTACCTTTCATGAACGTGGATGCTTATCGCGCCGTAAAAATTGCCTCCGAAGCTTTCGTCATGGTCAATTGCATGGTGGACAGAGGCTTTACGGAAGACGACATCACCGACCTGAAAAGCCGGGTTAACCTGGTCAACGGCGTTCCAAATGAAAAGCAATTAGACGAATACTTTGAAAAATATAAGGAAACCGTCAATGGTGGTGCAGGCGTAAAAACCATCCCATATCTTGCTGTCATCAGAAAAAAACTCAGCGATCAGGATTTGAAATTCACCCCATTTGAAGACGCCTTTAATGAATACCTGTCCCCCTCTTCAAGTGATCGGGAAGCTGACCGGTGCTATGGCATCATTGCGGATAAACTTACCTATCCCTGCTACCTGGAATTGATCTGGTCTTACTGGCATGAAGAAAGCATGATGGTACAAGGCCTGAACGCCATTTGTCGGCGCTTTCAAAACATCCGCGGCCCTGGCATCAACGATCCGCTTTCGAACCTGGAGATTGACCCGTTGCGTTCTCTGAACAACCTGATGTGGGGCTATATTCAAGACGAGCAGCATCGCCTTACTGTGCGCCGGCGTGCTTACGAATACGACCACCACTATGGCATCACACTGAAAGGAGATGCAACAAAGGACATGCGCTTTGCCGACAGTCGCTCCAAGTTTATTGAGGCTTTCCATACCCTGTTGAATCTCGCCAGCCGCATGTACAAGCAGTCCGATGACATGACTGTAAAACCTGACGGCTTTCCCCTGCTCAATGGGCTGCGGGAAACGCACCTGATTCTGAGCGAAGGCGCCCACAACCAATACGGCGACCTGCCATCCGTGGCCCGCGCAGAAATGTTGATGCAGCAATGGTTGCTGGCACGTCCGGAATTGCGGCAGTTTTTACCCTCCCGCAATATGGTGGCCTATCCCGAATCATGGATGGACAGCACGTCCTCACTCAACAACATGATGAGCTGGACAAAAACTTCGGTGCTGCACTTCAACTACTTAGCCATTTACGGTGAAAAAATCCTGCTTGGCATCCGATTCGGCAACTGGGCCGATCAAAGTACCAAGTCAGATGCCGCAGTCAATTGGGCTACTTTTTGGCGACCCGAAATTCAGGGATATATCCACGCCTATCGGGCAGTAACGGGCATTGATCTGAGTGCGGAAGGCATTGCAGCCGGACAAAAAGTTGACGTTGCTCAACCATCCGTCCATCTTTTCCAGCGGCTGAAAGAGCAACAAAACGGCAGTGCAAAAATACCAGTAGCTTCAAGAGGCAAATGAAAATAGATTTCAGCACCTCGCTATACTTAGGTATGGATCATGGGAGCGCGGAACTCCGGAAATGGGATGTACTTACGTCCGGAGTTCCCGCCGCCTTCCATGAAATACCGGATGCAATTGCTGTCGGTAAAGCACTTGCGAACCTGCAAGGGTTGGAAGATGGTGTTGTCGCTCCCTCCACCCTGCACTTATTCTGGGATTGGTTTGGCGGCTTAAACAGCAAAAAAGACCTTATTTTTATTGATGGGCAAATCTACAGGATCGGTGTCTGGGGGGCTGAACGAGCAATGAGCAAAGGCGTTCGTTGCGTTCGTTTCCGGCATCAAACCCCGGCATCCCTCCAACGACTCATCCGGGAAAATCTGGGGCTCGGACAGCGCCCGGTGATTGTCACGGATGGCTGGTGCCCTGTTTGTGGAAAACCGGCGCCCTTGCACAACTATCTGGAATTAATCGAACCCTATAATGGATTGCTGGTCATTGACGATACGCAGGCCCTGGGTATTCTTGGGCGGGCCCCGGATGGAGCCATGCCTTATGGATTCGGCGGTGGCGGCTTGCTCCCGTATCTGAACATTATTAGCGATCAGGTAATCGCCATTTCCTCTTTAGCAAAAGCATTTGGCGTTCCTATGGCGGTTTTGTGTGGTTCCAGGTTTCAGGTCAATAAGTTCAGGGATAGAAGCGAGACCCGCGTACACAGCAGTCCGCCTTCCGCAACTGCTTTGCTTGCAGCGAAACATGCCCTGCGCCAAAATTCAGCCTGCGGTGGGGCATTGCGTCAAAAATTATTGAAAAACATCGCTTTATTCAAAAGCGGTATGGCTCAGGGAGGCATAGCAACCAAAGGCGGGTTTTTCCCGATACAAACCCTGATTGGTCTCCATGAAAATCAGGTAAAACACCTGCACGCAGTTTTATGGGCAAAAGGCATTCGAACCGTCCCCGTGCTGGGGCATGACAAGGTACCAAAGCTATGCTGGTTGCTTGGAGCCAGGCATTCCGAAGAACAGATTTTGTGGGCTTGCAGGACATTCCTGTCAACGCTGAAATACAGCCGGCGCTTAACTTTTCAACCATTAAATGATTCAGGAAATGCATACCGGAGATCAATACAACCATAAACCACATCCTCCTGCCTGTACTTGCAGTGCTTGTACCGGCAAAATTTCCAGGAATTCCCATCCTTATGCGAATTGGAAGGAAAGACGCAGGCAACGCCTTGAGCCTAATACAGGAAGTCCGGCCCCTTGCTCTTGCCACCACTGCCGGTCAAGACAGGAAGGCGAAATGGAATACGAAGGTGGTCTAACTCATTGGAGGCAGCGCCGCAACACCAGGCTTAGCTGGTCGTCGAATGAACTTGTATTGCTGTCAGAAACTCCGGTATTACAAATGGTTAGCACCCAAAATCGCCCAATTTCCGCCGTCCCTGCCGCCCGCATGCATTTCGTCGAAAACCCGGTTTCAGGTGAGGTACAAAATAAAAGCCAGACAGGTGGAAATATCAGAATCGTATACGTGTCTTTCGGCCCAAAAGAACGGGAGCGGATGATCTTACAATGGCAAAGCCGACGTGATTTGTATAAAGGTAACATGCGTTGGCAAATGCGTATCAGCCGCATTATTGACAACATTAGGAATTGCAGAAAACCACATCACTGGCGCCAATCCGAAGAGGATATTAAACAACAATATGCTTACCGGTTTCCGCGCCAAATCAGCCAACAAGCATTCAGCAATGGCGCAAGGCAGTCAGGGAGAGTCGCCGGGAGTACCGTTCCCGATCTCGTATTGCCAGCTGGCGCCAGAAAGAATTTGGCTTTGAGAAGCAAACAGGAGCTTGAGTTGATCGAAGTAAAATTTTCCAACTTAAGCAACATAGGAAGTATGAGCAACAAGTTGACCAAACAGATTCTGGATCGCAGCAAAATTTCTCCCGGCGGCAGATACCAAAGCGTTGTTCTCGATTTCAGGGGTAAGGAAAAGGATTGCACAGCCATCAAGGCGGCAGCCAGGAAAATAGCGTATGACTTACGCACGAAAACGACCGGCATACATATCCTTGTTCAGGTGCTGATGTGGGCCGGATGCCCGGATGCATGCCAATTGCCAAACGAACAAATCCAATGAACCGTGCGCATCATTGACTGCCATTGCCATTATGGTCCCGGCGACGGATTGATCGGCCCCTGGGATACCCGTGCCGACCTGAGCAAGTTTATGCGCTGGTCGAAAGAAGCGGGCATTTCCAGAACAAACCTGTTTGCTGCATTCCACAGCGACTATGCCCGTGCAAATGCCATCGTTGCCCGGTTGGTGAACAAATACCCGGATCAGTTCTCGGGATTTGCCTTCATTCATGCGGAACGCGACGCCGGCCGGGTATTTGAGCTGGTCAAAAAAGCAGTGCAGTTATACAATTTTTGTGGCATCAAAGTCCACCGCCACGATGCCCGCATTTCAAGGGAGATTTGCGAAGCAGCCAGGGCATTCCGGCTCCCGGTTTTGTACGACCCCACGGGGGAGGTTTCTACCGTAGAATTAATTGCCGTGGAATACCCGGATGTAAATTTCATTATTCCGCACCTCGGCAGTTTTGCCGACGACTGGAAAGCCCAACTGAATTTGATCCCGATGCTGGAACGCCACCCCAATGTATTCACCGACACCTCGGGGATCCGGCGCTTCGACTTACTGGAAATGGCGGTTCAACGCGCCGGATCTCACAAAATCCTGTTCGGATCTGACGGGCCGTGGTTGCACCCAGGCGTGGAATTGGAAAAGGTTTTTGCGCTACACCTGCCGTCGAATGAAGAAACGATGGTGTTGGGCGGAAATTTTATGAGGTTGACTTCATCTGTACAAAAACAGCCTTTGGAAAGGCATCATTTATTAACCCCTTCAATTGCACAGCAGCGGGTTTCGGACGATCCGTGGCTGCGGGAAGGTGTGGTAGTTTGAATTTTGTTTTTTCACATTCCGGCTTTTAGTTGGATAAAACTTTTGATAATGAGAACTTTAATTGATGAAATTTTAGCCAATGAGCCAATGGGCTACGAACATGAATACGCGCATGAATCAACCTGTGGTTGTGCCAGTTGTGATTCCAGCAACGGCAGTCAGGAGTTACAGTATGACATCATACTGGAAGACACCCGCATTTTGACTACCAATACGAGCGATGCTCCCTTCCGGTATATCTGTAACCTGGAATGGAACGGCTCGCCCATCTGCACCGGAACACTAATTGGTCCAAAGACGGTGCTGACGGCAGCTCATTGCCTTTGGGATCGCGTAAATGATGTCAAAAGAAATTTGACGGGCAACACCCTGCGAGTCATCCCGGGGCGCAATGGCAGTTCAGAACCATTTGGCTCGGCGAAAGCAGTAAAATTGTTGACAGCTCCAGGTTACAATGCAAGTAAAGGAATGTCTCAATTCGATTTTGCTATTATACATTTAGATAAAGCCCTGGGTAATACTGTCGGTTTTTGGAATTACAATTACCGCAAGTACAGCTTCGACACAACAGGAAACAGTATCTTGAAAGGCCCGCTCCCTATGCCGGCTGGCAGTCTGAAAGTAAACTTGTCGGGATACCCAGGTGATAAAGGCGGGAAGCATCAATACAGAGCTTACGAAGATACGACTAAACGACAGGACGGTATGTTGCTTTACCTCAACGACACCAAAGGTGGTCATAGTGGCTCCCCGGTTTGGGTGCGTCGCTCGCCAGACATGGGAGGTCGGGTAATGGTGGGCATTCATGTTGGCAGAGTAGGCGCCAACATGGCAAACCCTAATCTGGCTGTATTTATTAATGACAATGTTCGCTCCTTTATCAGAGCTAATACGATTTAAGAAATACAGAGCTGTCCGAACTACATGATGAATTATCAATTACTTTAGAGTTAGAGCATGGTCGTGTGCCAATTCAACATCAAGTCAAACAACCTTTGATTATGGCTGCCACTAACGATGCCATCGTTGAACAATTATTTGAAAAGGTCAAGAAAGAAACCCTTCTGCAAATGGCACAAAAGGTCAGGCTACTTGACAATAAATCGCTTGATTGCGGTGATGTCACGGTCAAACTGTGGAATGAATTCCAAATTCAGGCGCCAAAGTTGCAAACCTTCAAAATAAATGTGACGATAGGAGAGGAACCCATTTCGGCGCGTAAAGTTTCAAATGGTTCCCCACCAGGGGAAACCGTTTATTTTGCTTGCTATACCGTACCTCTCGAAGGCTCTTATCTTTTGTTTGTCCAGCTATTGAAACGCCATGCTCAAAGTGACTGCTTTCATCACCGTGTTGGGAAAGCATGCTTTAAAGAAAAATCACTTTTGCCAATAATAGGGCATACCCCTGTAATTGAAAGCATCAAATCAAAAGCAGAAATCAGGATTTTAGAAATTGAAGAGTTACTGGGCGGTTTTTATACTAAAGCAGAAAATTTCAATGCCTGTGAATTAGAGGTAGAAATACAAAGGGAATTAAATGATAGGCTCAAAAAAAAGGAAACAGAAGAAGCACTCAACCCGTTCTTGTAGAATTCAGAGCATTTGTTGACACCTCTCCCAGGCAGGAAAGAGTTCACCCCCTTTTCTCGGCCAAATATCCCTGCACCAAACGATCCGACACGTCCAGCCGCCGGGCAGCCTCCTGAAGGTTCCCGGCGGCGTCTTCAATGGCAATGTCCATTGCCACATCGGAGGTGATGCGCTTGATGTCTTTTAAGCCAACGCCATCGGCAATGGCCTGGCGGATGGAATCTTTGAACCCATTTGCCTTCCAATGGTTTTCAGAAAAAGTCAGGCTCTTGCGGTCGGCATCCGGAATATCGCCAATCGTAATGGGGCCTTCCCCGGTATGCCGGTATGCAATGCGGGTAATGATCTGGCGCAATTGCCGCACATTCCCCGGATAAGGGTGCGTCATCAGAAAGTTCAATACGTCCGGATCAAATTGGGGAGCTTTTCCGTTGCCCAGGATCTGCGCCAGAAAATGGGCTGCTAATTCCGGCACATCCAAACGCCTTTCGCGCAGCGGCGGCAAGCGTACAATGCACGTACTGAGCCGATAGTACAAATCTTGTCGAAAATGGCCCCGCTCAATTTCCTGTTCCAATTCGCGGTTGGTAGCACACACGAGCCGAAACTGAGCCTGCTTCCAGATGTTACTACCCACCCGTTTGTAGCGTCCTTCCTGGCTCACCCGAAGCAACTCTGCCTGCAGTCGCATGGGCAATTCACCGATTTCGTCCAAAAACAGCGTTCCCCGGTCCGCTAACGTAAAAGCCCCGTCGCGATTAGCTATGGCATTCGTAAAAGCGCCTTTTTCATGGCCAAAAAACTCGCTGCCCGACAACTCAGGTACAATGGTGGTACAGTCCAAGACCACCAATGATTGTTTATCCCGCCTTGGGTCGAGGTCGTGAATGAGTTGGGCAACAAGTTCTTTCCCCGTACCACTTTCTCCAAGGATCAGAACGGGTGCGGAGGAAAAACAAGCCATTTCTATGACTTGACGAAGCGTTGTACGCCACCCTGAACTGCTGCCTACAAGCGTCTGGTTCACGCGATCTGAAGTCAGCATTCGATCAATGATGAACCACCTTTCCAGCTTAGACTGTACGACTTTCCCCAGTTGATTCTGACTACGAATGCTCAGCACGTCTTCAACGCCCATACCAATCAACTTCCAAATCTTAAAAAAAGGCAACTTTTTTTCCCCGGTGTACAAAGCGATAACCCGTCGTTCCTGCTCAATTATTTCCTGCAAACAGGCTTGCTCCCGTTCTTCAGGGGTATCATCATCCAGCAGGAAAAGGACAGGTGAATTGTCTTTCAGGTGGTCATCTAAAGTGCACACGATGTCTGAAGCATGCAAATGGTTTGAAATCTCCCGGTAGTAATCATTTGCCCGTTTTGCAACAGGACTTTGCAGCGCTATTTGAAAGCTTTGGTTTTTAGTTGCCATAATAGGAGGGTTAGACTGATTGTTCAATAATCATTCAATAGGAGCACGAGCCGAATCTCAGATGAGCCGTCATGTACCCGCTTAGATATCCGGGTTACAATTGATCTTTATTACTTTAGAAAATACGAGGAATGGAAGGAAAGTAGCTTCTTCATTTGATGTCAATTTTTGGGTAAAAAGTCATAATTATTTAGCAAGTTCCAAATATATAAATCGAAAATTTAGCAAAGGGGGGTAGAAGAAAAATTAACAGATAAGTTCGTCGAAAATTTGGAGCCACCCCCAAAAACACTGCGCTTTCGGCTGTTGCAGGGCTCGCGTCTACAACAACCGCTCCCCCCCATACCACAACACCGGCAAATTGCTGTCGTTCGCCATCTGGATTTTGCCCAATTCAAAGGCTTCTTCAAAGGACAACCCTTCAGCCAGCGCCTGGTAAAATCCGATGGAAAACTCTATCGCCGCTTTGTCGCCTACGGCGCTGCTCATGCCCGTTACATACAAACCCAACGAAGAAATGACCTGGGCCTGCGCTTCAGAATAACAGGAGCAAAGCGCCACACAGCTCATCTGGTATTTCTCTTTGAACAACTTGAACAGGCTGTACAACTTATCGTTGGGCACGATGTAGCTTTGTCCGGCCGTTTCGCCTTCCAACTCTAAGCCGCCGCTGTGGCCGTGGCCGGAAAAATGCACAATTTGGGGCTTTTGTTTCATCAGGGCGGAAGTCAGGGTACGCAATTGCACGGCCGTTTCGGTGGTCAATTCGAAGCGGTCGCGGTGGTTGCCTTTCAAGAGTTCCTCTTTAACTTCGCGGTATTCGATGTCTACGCGCAGGCGATTACTGCTTTCCGGGCTGGCCGAAAGAAAAAGAATTTTGTTTTGGCCATCGGGGATGCCGGATGGGCGCGGCCCGACGCCATTGGGTTGAAGCGAAGGCGTGGATGGCGGAATTGGCGGACTACTCAGATCCAGGCCCCTCGATCCGGAAACGGGCGCAAGGCCCTCGTTCATTTTTTCGATGATGCGTCGAATGCCCTGCACCACGTCGAGCCAGGCTTCATCGCGGTCTTCCCATTTAAAAACAGGCGTTCCGTTTCTCGGCAACGCCTGAATTTGTCCAAAAACCGTACTTTTCCAATCGCAGGCGCGCAGCACGATCGGAATCACCCGCACCTGCCCCTGTGCGCGGCGCTCCATCGCGGTTTTTACTTCTACCTCCCAAATGGACTGCGTGGCCATAAAATTGGAGCTGAGGAGCATCAGGATGAGGTCGGCTTCGTAAAGCTGGGTTTGGATTTCCTCGCCCCAGGTATCGCCGGGGTCAATGGCGGCATCGTACCAGGGTTCAATCACACCCTGCATTTTCAAAACGGCGAGGTGCCGGATGAATTCCTGAAGCAGGTCATTGTCTGCTTTGCTGTAAGAAATAAATATCTTTTTCATATGGCGCTTATCTGCGGTAAATATAGTATAAACATGGAAGCCCCCTACTATCTTTGCCAGACCCAATAACCAATAACAAATAACCAGTAACCAATCCACCATGGCCACCATAGCCCTCGAAGGCGCGCGTTTTTACGCGTATCACGGTTTTTATGAGGAAGAGCAAATTCTCGGCTGCGAGTACCTGGTTGATGTTTTTGTGGAAGCAGACATTGAAGCGGCTGCCGAAGAAGACAACCTGTTCGCAACGGTCAATTACGAAACGCTGTACCTGATTTGCCAGGTAGAAATGCGCAAGCCATCGCAGCTCATTGAAACCGTCGGGCAGCGGATCATGGACCGCATCGGGGACATGTTTCCCAAAATCTTTGGCATCAAACTGCGCATCCGCAAGCTGAATCCGCCCCTTGGCGGCCGGGTAGATTGCTCTTTGATAGAATTTAATATCGGCGTATTTGATTTATTCAGGGAAGACGATTAGGCTATGACAAAAAAAAAAAGATCCAAACCCGGCAGCTCTCCAGGCAGCCTGATCTTCACCGGGAAGAAGCGGCTGGCGGATCCCAACGTCACGCTGGTGCAGTACAATGAAGCGGAATACCTCGAAAAGCACGAAAAAAACCATTTGCCCTCTTTAAAGGCAGGTGCTTTTCTGAATTGGTACGATATCCGTGGCCTGCACCAGGTTGATTTGATCGAACAAATCGGGAAGCAATACAATATCCACGCACTGGCGCTGGAAGATATCCTCGATACCCAACAGCGACCCAAGTTTGAGGAGTACGATAACGGGATTTTTATCACGGCGCAAGCCCTCACGTTCGACCCGGTAAAAATCGAACTGCTCACGGAACAGATCGCCATATTTTCAGGTAAAAATGTAATCATCTCCTTCCAGGAAGACGAAAACGAGCTGTTCATACCGGTTCGCGACCGAATCAGCGCCAGCAAAGGCACCATCCGCCGCCGGGGTAGCGACTACCTGACGTATGCCCTGCTGGATTTAATTGTAGACAACTACTTCCTGATCCTCGACCAGGTGGAAGAAAGCATCGAAACGCTGGAAGGAAACATCATGCAGCGGGATGACATCCACTACAAAAACCGCATCCACCAACTCAAAATCGTCATCCTCAAGCTCAAAAAAATCATCTCGCCGTTGCGCGAAGCTGTGAGCCAGTTTAGCCGCTGCGACGAGCAGCATTTAGATGAAAAAACCAACGTGTTCGTACGCGACCTTTACGACCACATCATCCAGCTAATTGATATGGTAGACACTTACCGTGACATCATCACCGGGCTTCAGGAATTGTACTTAGCTGAAATCAGCCTGCGTATGAACAACGTGATGCAGGTACTGACCATCATTTCGACGATATTCATTCCACTGACGTTCCTCGTTGGGGTGTACGGGATGAATTTCAAATACATGCCCGAACTGTATTGGAGATGGGGTTACTTCGCACTTTGGGGGCTGATGCTGATCATTGTCGTCTTTATGATCCACTATTTCAAAAAGAAAAAATGGATTTAATACCCTGAAACGCCCGCAAACAAAGCCAGCCGAATATTCTTTGGAACTTTTTTTCAGGAAATCTTTTTTTATCCAGTCAAACGATTTATTTTTGCGTCCGCATTTGCAGAAAAGCAGTTCTGTAACTACGAAATTGGCTCCGTAGCTTAATGGATAGAGCATCTGACTACGGATCAGAAGGTTAGAGGTTCGAGTCCTCTCGGAGTCACTGAGGTTCAACGGTTTAAAAGAAGAGAACGATGTCTAAGGTTTGTCAATTAACAGGGAAGCGACCCATTTCAGGAAACAGTGTGTCGCACTCCAATCGCAAAACGCGCCGCCGCTTTTTGCCCAATATCCAAACGAAGCGCTTCTTCATTCCGGAGACGGGCCAGTGGGTAACTTTGAAGTTGTGCACGAGCGCGTTGCGCACGATCAATAAATTAGGGCTGTACGCCTATCTGAAAAAATTGGAAAGCAAAGGGGTGAAGACCGGCGTTAAGCTACAGTCTGAGCCGGGTTGCTAATTCCTGAAATTTAATACGCAATGGCAAAGAAAAGCAAAGGCAACCGCATCCAGATCATTCTGGAATGTACGGAGCATAAGAAACTCGGCATTCCCGGCACTTCGCGCTACAACACGCAAAAGAACCGTAAAAACACACCGGATCGCATCGAGTTAGTGAAATACAACCCGATTCTGAAAAGGAAGACCGTACATCGCGAAATCAAGTAATTCCACGATGGAATGATGGCCGAATGGCCTGGTTGACAACAATTTTCTTGATCCACTGATAAAACAATCAAGCGATGGCAAAAGTATCCAAAAACGCAAGGGTAGCACAACGTGCGGCCAACGTCGGCTCAGGCAAAGACCACGTCAAAGTGGTAAAAAGCGTTAAAGATCCGAAAACGGGCAAATACTCTTACAAAGAACAGATCGTTCACAAAGACAAAGTGAAGGAATTCTTCGATAATGTGAAGTAATCATGGCTGTTTCGCAGTCGTTCAAAGCGGCTTCTTCTGGTTTTCAGGGGAAGCCGCTTTTGGTTTTTGGTCTAAAAACTGGCATTTCTGTTTCGTTTGTACTATATTTGTAGTCAAACAGATACATGAAATGACAGCAAGCAGCGCTTCCAATAGAAAAGGTTATTTAATTTCTGCTATCCAGGCGATACAGGACGAGCAGGAGCTTGCTGCGGTAGAACAGTACCTCAAGGTACTGCACGCCAAACGGCAATACGGCGACATTATCCAACCAATGCGCGCCTCAATTTCGATAGAGGCAATGAAAATCGAACAAGCCTACAAAGGCTTTAACGGGGAAACATTTGACACCCTGGCGGCTGATTTGGATATTCAGGAACCTGTTGAAGAATTGTTGGCAATGCTGGATTAAGAAGGAATGGATTATTTATTTGACACCAATATCCTGCTACTGTACCTGCGCCGACCTGATCTGAGAGATCAAGTCGAGCAAATCTTAAATTTTCAGCGTGGAAGAGACAGTGTTATTTTGTCCGTTGTTTCCACCGGGGAAATCAAATCTTTAGCGATACAAAACAAATGGGGCATCCAACGGCTTGCAAAGCTGGAAACATTGCTGCAACAGTTCTTGATAGCCGATATCAATGTTAAAAGTATCGTAGAACAATATGCCCAAATTGATGCTTTCAGTCAGGGCCAACTCCCGGATCGAAAAGTCAGTTTCACCGCCCGTAATATGGGCAAAAACGATCTGTGGATTGCCGCAACTGCCGCAGTATTAGAGGTTCCTTTAGTCACAATGGATCATGATTTTGATCATTTGCAAAGCTTATACCTTTCGCTGCAAAAGATAGATTTGAAGAATGTTATAAAGTAATCAAGACTATTCATCAGTCGTTCAAAGCGGCTTCTTCCGGGTTTCGGAGGAAGCAGCTTTTGGTTTTATGCGGACGCTTTCAACTCAATGCACCATTCACGTGTTTCTTCGGAAGCGTTTGCCGAGAGGCAGATAAAACGTTTCTCTCGTAACGCTATACACTTGTTATTTTTTTCAGGGTATCTTTGCCCGCCTTTAACACTTTTTGCCTTTTTTAGGGCTGCCAAAGTCTAATATCTTAAGTCTAACCTCTAACGTCTATACATGAGCTTTTTTAACAAGTTTTTCAACCGCGAAAAGAAGGTCGAACTCGACAAGGGCCTGGAGAAAACCAAAACCACTTTCTTCGATAAATTGGCCAAAGCCGTTGCCGGCAAATCCACTGTAGATGAGGAAGTTCTGGATGAAGTAGAGTCCATCCTCATTTCCTCCGACGTGGGCCGGGAAACAACCGTCAAAATCATAGACCGCATCACCGAACGGGTGGCGCGCGATAAATACCTGAACACGGCAGAACTGAACGAATTGCTGCGCAGCGAAATCGTGAACATTCTGGCCGAAAACAATACTGGAGACATCGAAGACTTTTCGCTGCCCGCTGCCCAAAAACCTTATGTACTGATGGTGGTTGGCGTCAACGGCGTCGGCAAAACCACGACCATTGGCAAGTTGGCCTGGCAATACAAACAGCAGGGCAAAAAAGTCGTGATGGGCGCCGGCGATACCTTCCGCGCCGCTGCCGTGGACCAGCTCAAAATCTGGTCGGAACGCGTTGGGTGCGATTTTTTCAGCAAAGGCATGGAAGCCGATCCCGCCGCAGTCGCTTACGAAACGGTACAATACGCCATCAACAACAACTGCGACGTGGCCATCATTGACACCGCCGGACGCCTCCACACCAAAATCAACCTGATGAACGAGCTGACCAAAATCAAACGTTCCATCAGCAAAAAAATGGAAAGCGCCCCGCACGACGTGCTGTTGGTGCTGGACGCCACCACGGGCCAGAACGCCATCGAACAGGCCCGCCGCTTTACCGAAGCAACCGAACTGACCTGCCTGGCACTCACCAAACTCGACGGCACGGCCAAAGGCGGCGTCGCCATCGGCATTTCTGACCAGTTCAAAATTCCGATCAAATACATCGGCGTGGGCGAAGGCATTGAGCAACTCCAGGTCTTCAACAAACGCGCTTTTGTAGATTCCCTGTTTGAGAAATCCTGAGCATGGGCGATTACCGCAGGCTACGGGTCATGAAAAAGCATCAAGAAACAACGGATGCTTATACGTTCGTGCTGGAACCAGCCGACGGCCTCCCCTACCCTTACGAGTCCGGGCAGTTTGCAACCCTCATTTTTAAAGTCAATGGCAAAGAGCGGCGCCGCGCTTATTCGTTCAGTTCGGCGCCCGGCAACGACGACCTGCCCGCCATCACCGTAAAACGGGTGGCCAACGGAGAATTTTCCAACCACCTGATCCGTAACGTTCATCCCGGCCACGAATTGGAGGCGTTGGACGCCTTAGGGCAATTCACGCTGAAACAGGTGCGGCCCGCCGACCAACAATTGTTTTTTGTGGCTGGCGGCAGCGGCATCACGCCGGTATTTAGTTTATTGAAAACGCTGTTGCACCAGGAACAAGCGCCGTTCATCACCCTCTTTTACGCCACCCGAAGCGCAGCCGATACCATTTTCAAAACAACCATAGACGGCTGGATCGCGCGCTTTCCCGACCGCTTTCAGTGCATTTACCTGTTCAGCAGCGAACGGCATCCCAATCGCCCGTACCTGCACGCACACCTCAACAACGGCCTGCTGGAAGCGCTCATCGCGCAGTCTGCGTTATTTCGTCCTGAGGCCCTGAATTTTTTCCTCTGCGCGCCCGAGGCGTTGATGCGCATGGCAGAAATCACCTTGCGCTACTTAGGGCTGGTTGAAACCCAAATTCACAAAGAGGTTTATACGCCCAAACCCGCCGAAGCCCATTTTTTACCCGAAGTCAACCCCGCCATCCGCCACCGCATTACTACCCGAGGCAAAAAATACAACTACGAATTCGAGGTCTTCGAAGGGGAAACCATCCTCGACGGCGCCCTGCGCCAGGGGATTATCCTGCCCTACAACTGCAAGGCTGGTGTTTGCACCGCCTGTACTGCGCAATGCACAGCCGGGACTGTCAAAATGCTGTACAACGGCTCCCAACGCATTGGAAAAGCGGGGGAGTTGGTGTATACGTGTATTGGGTATGCGGAAAGCGAGGGGGTTGATTTGAAGATTTGAGGATTTTGGTGACGTAAGGGGCAAGTTGGCAAGGGGCAAAAGGCAAGGGGCAAATTGGCAAACTTGGGAATTTGCCTTTTGCCTACTTGCCCTTTGCCAATTTGCCTACTTGCAAACTTGCCTTTTGCCTACTTGCAAACTTGCCTCTTAAAAAACATCACCCATTAATCTCATGCAACGCTTTGCGGATGTCTTTCAGGGAGCAACTTTGATAATCAAGGGTGTATTCTGATTCATCCCCGGCGCGCGTTTCCCGGACAGACATCTTTGGGTGGCCTCCTTCTAATTTGATCGCCAGAATCTTGACCGGCGTTGCTTTCGGTATGCCTGCAGTAACATACAGACTCCCCCGTCTCCCGGCGCTTAAAATGCTGTTGCGGTCTTTCAAAATAATGTAAACCCGCTCATCTGAGTCGTCTTCATCCTTGATGGCCAACTGCATGCGTTCTCCCGGATCGTTGGAAAAAACATCGCAATTGACCCACCCGAGCCGGTTCACCTGGTAGAAATAAGCATCCATGGAAGCCATATCCGAACGGATCTTGCCTCCTTTAGCTTCAAAAGCCTCAATTTTTTCTTTGTTTTCGGCATTCCAGGCTTCCAGTTTTTTTTGCCAGATGTTTTCCTGAACTTCCCACTCCGCTTCGTATTTTTCAACAACAGCAAGGTACTCGCCACTTTCGTAAAAATTGGCCTTCTTTTGGGCCAGTTCTTCAAGCCAGGCTTTGCTGCGCGCCGGAAAGCTTGCCTTGTCCGCTTCGTATTTCGCTACGGCAGCTAAGTAGGCAGGATATTGTTTTTCCTCATAGTGTTTCATGTGCTTTTCATGCGCGGCCACTTG
>JBJXFD010000214.1:0-4005 GCA_046153985.1 Saprospiraceae bacterium | reverse complement strand
GCTCATGCGCATGGAACAGAAGGCATGTTGCGTGCTGTGAAAGCTGGCATCACCAGCATCGAACACGGCACCATGATGACACCCGAAGTCATGGAACTGATGAAACAAAAGGGCACCTATTACGTTCCGACCATATCAGCCGGAAAGTTTGTGGCTGAAAAGGCAAAAGAAGAAGGCTATTTCCCCAAAATCATTGCATTAAAAGCATTAGCGGTCGGGCCGCAAATCCAGGCAACTTTTGCAGCCGCATACAAAGCAGGCGTAAAAATTGCGTTTGGAACAGATTGCGGCGTTTCACCCCATGGCAGCAACGGTAAAGAATTCGTTTACATGGTGGAAGCAGGAATGCCGGCGATAGAGGCGATTTTCGCCGCCACCGTGACTACTTCCAGGCTCATTGGAATGAATGATCAGCTTGGTACCATCGAAGCCGGAAAATTTGCCGACATTGTTGCCATTGAAGGCGATCCTTTGGCCAAAATTGAAGCGATGCTTAACGTTCGCTTCGTTATGAAGAATGGTGTCATCTATAAAAATGAATAAAGCCGGCATAAAACTGTGTTAAAGTAATTTTTTGTTTAATCCCCAGATGACATTCCGGTGTCTTAAAGGGGTAATGTACAATGGAGGAAATTAATTCTAATTCATCACCACCATCTGATCCACAGGCGCTACCACGAGGTAGGTCGCTTGCCGCCGCCATTTGGCGCTTTTTCCTGCGTCTCCTGATATGGGTGATCTTTGTATTTATCCTCCTCAATTTTGTCTTTCAGATCCCTGCTGTTCAAAATTGGGCGGTTGATCGGGTAGAACGAGCTGCTGAAGAGGTTACCGGTAACCGCGTGGAAATTGATTATTTCTATTTCGCATTTTTTGACCGGCTCACCCTGCGCACCGTCTACGTGGAAGACCAAAATGCAGATACCCTGCTACAGGTTCAGGAAATGAAGGTGAATTTCAATTTGAATCCCTTCGTTTTGATCCGCAAAGGTTTGGTCGTGGAAGGGTTAAATCTCCGGAAGGCCAAACTCAACATTCACCGGAATCCAGGGGAGGCTAAAAGTAACCTGGACTTTATCATTGACCAGCTTTTTCCCCCCACTACGACGCCCAAAAAGAAAAGCAAACCCTTCCGCCTCGAACTCCAGACCGTTGAACTTGAAGACGTCTCCTTTTTGGATGATAACCTTGAAAAAGGTAATCGAATAATCGTGTCCCTCAAAAAGGGGATCATTCACATCCGGAAAATGGACTTGCCTGGAAAACAACTCTTTGCGCAGTTGGTAGACCTTTCAGAGCCCGATATCCGAATAGAATCTTTGCCCAGGCCAGCCCAACGCATTCTGACTGTCAGCAAAATTCCGGATCCATCCGATACGCTTTTCTGGGAAATTCGTGTAGGCAAATTTCAGTTAACCAACGGATCATTTGCGTTTCACGATTACCGCCGCGCACCGGTTAAGACAACTGCACCTGATGTGCTTGATTATAAACACCTCGATGTTTTTAATATTGACATGAACATTGATACCTTTTCAATGCAACGGGAGGTATTCAGGGGCGGGGTAAAGAAGATTGCATTCAGGGACAAAAGCGGGTTCATTCTGAATGAATTGTCGGCAAAACAGGCCAGCGTATCTCCCGAAGGCTTAATCCTCAATGGCTGTAAGTTGATCACACCTTACAGTGAAATCGGAGATACCCTGACGATGCGCTACGGCCAATACCAAAACTTTGAAGACGATTTCAACAACACGGTGCGGCTGGGATTGCGGCTCAACAATGCTTCAGTTGCCATTCGGGACATCATGGTTTTTGCCCCGCAAATGAAAAGGAATACCTTCTTTCGGAGTAACCAGGATAAAGTACTCAAACTTACCGGTAATTTTACGGGGGTGATCAATCGCTTAAGGGGCGATAACCTGAACATTGAGCTTTCTGATGGGTCCATTGTGAAAGGCAGTTTCAAATTCAACGACCTGACTGTGAAAAACGAGCAGCAAATGCAGCTCTACCTCACTGAAGCAAAAACAACCGTTCGCACCCTGCGTCAGTTGATTCCTAAATTTGACCCTCCGTCGAATTTTGACCGGCTCGGGCGCCTGAACTTCTCCGGATCTTTTGTTGGCTTTTTTAAAGACTTTGTGGCAGAGGGGTTATTGAAGACCGACCTTGGAAGCGCTGATATGGACATGCGGATGAATCTGAAACCGGGAAGAGCCCGCGCAGCCTATTCCGGAAGGATCGGATTGACCAATTTTGACCTGGGAAAATGGATGGGTGGCCATAAGGACTTCGGCTTAGTGAACTTTAAAGCCAATGTTACAAATGGGGTAGGGCTGACTGCCCAAACTGCACAAGCGAATTTGGAAGCGGAGGTTCAAAGTTTTCTGTTCAAAGGATATAACTACAAGAATGCCAGTCTGAAAGGGCAATTGAACCGAAATTTCTTTAAAGGGAATTTTTCAATTAAAGACGACAATATTGACTTTTCTTTTAACGGTGAAGTAGACCTGACAGGTAAAAACCCGGAGTTCGACTTCGACGCTTCCGTTCAAAAGCTTGACCTGAAAAAGCTAAACCTCTCCCAGAAAAACATGATCCTTTCTGGAAAAATAAACCTGAGCATCAATCCTGATTTGGTTGGGACTGCCGTCATCCGCAATTTTACCATCACCTACGACAGTTCGGGGCTTTACAGAATTGACTCCATTGTTGCCGTTTCCTCCGCTTTCCAGAATGGGAGCAAAAAATTTGTGGTCAGTTCCGACGTCCTGTCCGCAAACGTGGAAGGGCGGTTTGAGTTGGGCCGTTTACACACTGCTTTTGTAAATTATTTGACTACGCATTTTCCTCATTTAACCAATATATTGAACCTTTCTGTACAAAAAGGGAATACAAAAACAGACCAATTTGCTTTCAACATTAATATTGCCGACAGCAAAGGTTTAAATTGGCTGCTTGACCCCAAACTGGGGGCATTGCGCAATACAAGCGTCTACGGGAACTACAATGGCCAGACCGATACCCTGAACCTGAACGTCCAATTCCCTGAGTTGAGTTACTCGAATTTTAAATTAGAGGAAGTGTTTTTGAAATTTAACGGGAAAGGCGAATTCAGCAGCCTTTACACCGAGATTGGCAACACGCAGATTGGAGAAAAAACCCGGCTTCCCAAGCTCGAGCTCAATAGTTTTTTGAAAAACGACACCATTCTGCTGGGCGTAAGTTATGCTTCTGCGACCTCCCAGTTTTGGGACAACTTCAGTATAGACGCCGTAATGTATCCTGTTGACAGCCTGCGTTATGAGGTTCATTTTGCGCAGTCTAACCTGTTCATTTTTGAGCGTCCCTGGAGCATAAACCCAGGCAATAACTTCACCTTTGGGAAGGGATATTTCGATACGGATGGCATACGGTTGTCTGATCGCGATCGGGAAATCAGGATAGACAAGGAAGGAAACCGGGGGCTCAAACTTGGGATGTCCAATTTTGACCTCGCTATTATTGACGAATATTGGAAATACGAGGCGCTAGATTTTGCCGGCAAGTTTGAAATTGAAGCGCAGGTGCAGGACATATTTAAAATGCAGGGCATCAAATTGTGGGTCAGCGCAGACACCATGCGCATCAACGGCGATGATTTTGGAGAATTGAGCTTTGATGCAGAAAGTGCCGATTTGAAGAGCCGTCTCAGCGCGTTTATGACCCTGACCAAAGATACTTCACAAATGATTGTGGAGGGCTTATACAACCTTTCCGGGCCTGCCGACCGCCAGGGAGCGAAAGAAACGCAGGCCAATTATTTCGATTTTTCTGTTGAGACAGCCGGGTACCCGCTTGCCATTGCAGAATATTTTATTGGCTCTTCTGTTTCCGGAACAACAGGCAGTATTGATGCCGATCTTAGAATCTACGGAATGCCGGATCGCCCGAATATATCCGGGCGGATTACGGCCAAAAACGGAGCAATTACGATTAATTACCTGAAAACGCGCTACCGGT
>JBJXFD010000192.1:0-4535 GCA_046153985.1 Saprospiraceae bacterium | reverse complement strand
TCCTTTTCAATCCACAACTGGTTGGACGTTTCATCGCCCGGCGTTGCGCCGATGACATAAACCGCCTTGCCTTTCCAGGTACTTTCGTAGCCTTTGCTCAGGTCGAATCCAAATTCTTTGAACAGGGCTTTTACCTTTTTTATGGGATGGAAATGCATGCCGCCCAGCAGGAAAATCAGGTCATTGACGCGGTATTCTTTTCTGAGCAAGGCGCCTTTCCGAAAAGTAAACACCGAATCGCCGAGGAAAAGCGTGGCGTTGCCTTTGGCCGGATCGCCAAAATCAATGCGGAATTGCCCCGGGTATGCGATGGTTTCGTACCAGGTGCTGATTTTGGTCAGGCTGTCGTTCTGATAATTTTCGGTGCGCTGCACGAAGGTGAGCGTGTTGCACCAGTTGCCCGCGTAGGCGCGGTGCATCTTTTCCAGGGTTTGTTCGCCGGTTTGGGCAGACAAGGCAGACAACGAACAGCAGGCAAAAAGCAGATTTAACAGGCGATGGCGCATGGCAGGGCGTTTTACAATACTTGATTATAAAAAAGAAGTAAAGTAAACCAGTTACCCGCATTGCAGCAATCCCTTCATTCGCGGGATATTAGCCTGTTTCAACTCAATCCGCCAGCCACTTATCCAAATCCAGTTCGCCAACGGTGTTGAGAATCAGGTCGGGACTGAATGCGTAACGTTTCAGGTTTTCTTTTTTGGAAACGCCGGACAGCGTCAGGATGGTGCGGTAACCCACCTGGATGCCGCCAAGAATATCGGTATCCATCGTGTCGCCAATCATGGTGGTTTCGGCAGACTCAAGTCCCAGTTGTTTACGGGCTACCCGCATCATAACGGGACTGGGTTTGCCCACTGAAAATGCCTTGACGCCGGTGGCTTCTTCGATCATGGCAACCACGGCCTTGATGCCGAGGTTCGCCCAGCCTTTCTTTTTGGGCGATGGATCGAGGTTGGTCGCCACAAGTTTGGCGCCGTCAAGTACCATTTCCACGGCGTGGCTGACCATTTCCAGCGTAAAATTGCGCCCTTCTCCCACCACAACGAAATCCGGGTTCTGGGAAACGAGCGAGTACCCATTTTCGTGCAAACTCGACAACAACCCGCCTTCACCAAGCACGTAAGCGGCCCCGTGGGGCTTTTGCCGGGCAAGGAACCACCCGGTCGCCATTGCGCTGGTGAAAACATCCCGTTCCTCTGACTCGATGCCAAGGCCGGCCAGTTTGTTGATGACATCGCGCGGCGTACGCTGGCTGTTGTTGGTTAAAAACAGGAAAGGAACGTTCCGCTTTTTTAATTCGGAAATA
Source organism: Saprospiraceae bacterium (assembly GCA_046153985.1). Lineage (GTDB taxonomy): Bacteria > Bacteroidota > Bacteroidia > Chitinophagales > Saprospiraceae > JABWAJ01. The sequence goes on along the minus strand of JBJXFD010000192.1, from coordinate 3,226 downwards.
AAGGTGTCAGCACCGGGAATCAGGGTGTTCCCGCTATAAATGACCCCGTCCATATCAATGAGGAACCCTTTTGCCATGAGTTATTGATTTGTGTATAGTGTGTGTTGCTTGACGCACAAATAACACGGGAGGCCCGCCTTGTTATTTCATTTGGTAAAGATAAATACGCTTAGCACTTATCCAGGTTATACGGTCACTTTATTCAAAAAACAAGCTTTAAGGAGGACCTGGAGCCCGTCAACTTTGCAGTCTACTTCTTCCTCATCATCCGTCAGCCGGATGTTTTTGATTTTTGTGCCCCTTTTTAAGGTAGTGCTCGTGCCTGGCACTTTCAGGTCTTTGATGAGTAGTACCGCATCCCCGTCGTTGAGCAATTCGCCATTGCTGTCTTTTACTTCCATGATACTTTATTGAATTTCAATTTTTTAAACATTATTTGTAAAAAGTCAATTTACGAAATTGAGACGGCGTTTATTTATTTCGCCACTTCGATCTTGTATTTTTTTCCTTTCATTTTTTCTGAACTGATGGCTTTCAGCAAACGCCCGGCAATGTTTTTTTTGACTGCGGCAAAAGACATGTAGTCCATCACCTCAATTTTTCCAATATCGTCTTTCTCCAACTTGCCTTTGTTGGAGAAGAATCCGACGATGTCAATTTTGCTGATTTTGTCCTTTTTGCCCCCACTGATGTAAACGGTGATCCACGGAGAAGGGGCCGGCAAGGTCTCATTGTCGGGAAGTTCGAGCGGTGGCGGCGTTCCCTCCATGTATGCCGGCATGGGCGCTCCCTGATACAGTAAAAGATAGGCTGCTCCTTCTGCATTCATGCGGGCAGTGCGGCCATTGCGGTGCAGAAAATCCTCGTGTTTAAAAGGAAGGTCAAAATGGATGACATTTTTCACTTCCGGGATGTCCAAACCCCTTGCGGCCAAATCGGAAGCCACCAGAAAAAGGATGCTCCCGTTCCGAAATTGAATCAGGATTTTTTCCCGTTCCGGTTGCTCCATGCCTCCGTGAAAACTGGCGCAGGAGATGCCCATGCCTTCCAAAAATTCCCGGACATTATCGGTCGTATCGCGTTGGTTACAAAAAATCAGGGTAGATTCGCTTCCCAAAAAGCAAAGCAACTTGAAGAGTGTCAACTCCTTGTCTTTGGTAGGTGAAATGACGCTATGAATCACCAAACCATCGTTCGATTTTTCAGGCTCCTGATAAAAATCCAGGACTTCTGGCTGGGTGATCCCCGTGAATGCCGGAATATTCAGCTTATTGGTCGCCGATACCAGAACGCGTTTTTCCAAGCGACGCAGCTTTTTGATGATCTCCGTCATTTGCTCCTGAAAGCCCATGGACAGCGATTTGTCAAACTCGTCGAGCACAAGGATCCTGACTCCCCTTAAGTCAACCGTTTTCCGGTAAATATGGTCTGCAATCCTGCCCGGAGTGCCAATCAGCAAAGCTGGAGGCTGGCTCAGGTTCTGTATTTCTGTTTGCATCGCATGGCCGCCGTAACAGGCGTTGACCTTGAAACCGGTAGACATTTTCTGCCACACCCGCTCAATTTGAATGGCCAATTCCCGGGTAGGCGACAAGATCAGGCATTGCACGCCGGGTTTATCTGCTTTGAGCTGGCTCAAAACCGGCAACAGAAAAGCCAGGGTTTTCCCCGAACCTGTAGGAGCCAGTAAGACGACGTTTGGATGGTTTTGAATGGCGGGCAAGGCGGTTTCCTGCATGGTATTTAATGCCGGAATCCCCAGATTGGACAGCGTTTGACCTATTTCCATGCGGTAAAGGTAGCCCTATTTTCCAGAAGATTTCTGTTTATCGCTGTGTTTGCGGAAACCCGTGTTTCCACTTTTGTGAAATGCGCATGGCCGTTTCCAACATCGCCGGTTCCCAGGATTCAATATTCCAGGCAGAATGGGCGAGTTCGGATGCGGACAGCCGGTTTTTTGCTGCCTCATAATTGGGTGCAGTTTCCAGGATTTGGGACAATTCCCGCTGTTGCTGCTCCAACTCCTTGCTTTCTAATGGGGGCTGGCTGGTATCCGGTTGCGTCTGGGGCAAAAAAGCGTTGACCGGATGCCCAGAATCATTCCGGCTTTGCTGAATGATGTGGGACATTGCATCAAAATCTTGTTGAAAAGCAAGCCGGCTCGATGCGGTGTCGAGGCCGGTTCCCAATTGCTCCATCACCACGAATTTTAAGTTGGGACAAAGCGGAATGGCTTGTTCCAGCAATTGAAAAACCTCCTGTGGCACCGAATCGTCATGCGTATCGCGGCGGATGGCTTTTCCCGGACGCAGCGGCGAGTCTTCCCAACTGCCGCCTGAAATGTGAATTTCCCGCACCCGGTCAAGCGGATAAAGGTGGATCAGGTCTGCAAATTCCAGCCCAAAATTATGAAGCTGGCAGAATAGGTTGTGCAGGTCTAAAATGATGAATCCGTTGATGGGCGAAAGCAATTGTTCCAGGAATTCGCCGTGTCTTTTTACTTCCTCAATGGAATAGGCAAAAGCTAAGTTTTCCAACCCGACCGGGCACTGGCAAGCTTCGTAAATCCGCGCTAAGCGGTCTCTGCCAAGGGCTAATGTTGTGGGTGTGAATGGTAGACTGATCGGTGCGCCGTTGTGGAAATCAGCGCCTGTCATGAACCCGAAATGTTCGGTGATGTGGTCAAATCGAAATTCCGCCGATAGCTTTTTCAACTCATCGAGCCAGGTTTGCTGTGCATCTAACCACTTCCCTGAAAAAAGCGAAAAAAAGACGCCGTGGCCCACCAACCTGTTTTCCTGACTGAAGGTTTGCAGCAATTCGGTGAACCAGGGCGGTATTTCGCGAAAGTGAAACAACGTGTCAAAAGACCATTCCACGGCCTCCACTTTTTCCGCTTCAAACAAAGGAAGGCAAGTCAACAGGATATTCCGGTCGAGGTTGCAGGCTAAAGCGGCGAATGGATGAGGCATGGGCGTCTGTTCATTTGTATGATAAGGGGCAAAGGGTAAAAGGCAAAGCTTGTCCCGCACCAGCGGGAGGGCAAACGCCTAACCCATGCCGCAGCCCGGGCAGCTATAATCAGGATCAACGGTTCCACCGTCATCGCGGTGGTCAATGTCGCATCCTTCCTCACACGTTTGCAGGTGGAGGCCGTCTTCATCTTTGAACAGGGAACAAGCGGAAGCAGAGGCACTGAGGGTGATGCCTACGGCAATTGCTTGTA
>JBJXFD010000183.1:0-3373 GCA_046153985.1 Saprospiraceae bacterium | reverse complement strand
TCAAAACCGCGCAAGACAAACTCAACAACAGGCCCCGAAAATCTCTCGGTTTTTTGACACCAATAGAGTTCTTACAGAAAAACCCTCAATCGCCCCCGCCCGTTGCATTTGATTGTTGAATCTGCGAGACCTATTATAAAATTCAGGCGTAATAAATTTTAGTAATAAATACCTCGTACCCCAATGCCTCAAGGTACTTGCCTGTTGCCTGGAAGTTCACCATACTAAAGAAAGGCAGTTTCAATACGCCAGGCGTATTGTCGATGATACCGAAAATTATTTTGTAATTTGATGGGTCAATCTTTCCTAATGGAACTATATCTTGATTGATTTTTCCCTCGTTTCTGATTTTTTTCCTCAGACCTTTTCTAAATCTATCCTCGGTTTTAAGTAATTCAGCTGAAACCTTCCCTTGAGCGAACAAATGGCTTAAAGCAGAGGAGCCATACTTCTTCTTCAAATGAATAAATTTCCCATCGAAGGATAAAAGGTCGCATGGCTCAACTGAGGACAAGGTTGTAGAAACTTTCACATTCTTTTGATCAAGAGAAATGAGGTTTGGGTTAGCATTCGCTACATCGATACAATATGCTCCTTCTCGATGGCCTTTCACTCTGGGGAAATCAGGAAATACCATTAAAGGGGAAGGTGTACCCGCATGAGTTTCTCTTTTACGATTGTTGAAAAATAACACTAGCTCATTGAAATAATCTGATGAGACCTTATACCACTCCCCCTTGAAAAGAATATACCTCTGATTTGATAATTCCGTTTCATAGCTCAGGCAATCAAAAGCACTCCATTTATCGGCTTCCTCTCCATTATCATCTCTGACATAAACCTTCCGCCCCTTTAGGTAATCAACTGAAAAATCATTAGATGGTAGTGTTTGGAGGTAAGAAATGAATTCATCGAATTCCAGATCGAAGAGTATTTCTCCTTTGGGTTTAAAAGAGAAACCCTGCGTTACAAGAGGATCATAGACCTCTGGTGCAGCAAAACTAAACTGGTCAAACACTCCCGTAGCCAAATCGGTGGAAAGTTTAACATTGAGAGCATCACAAGTAACAGAATCTTGCTCAATCTGAATATTGTCGTACCAAGGAAAATGATTTTGATATATCGTTTTAGCGTACTGAGACAGAGATAAATCGATGATGTCTCCTATGTTTGTAAAGTCAACATTGGGTGCAATGAGGAGTTGGTCTTTACCGGCGACAGATTTTCCTAGGAGTGGTTCTGTACTTTTACCAGACACTCCACAAAGCAATTCGGTAGGTATATCTGAACCAAATACAGTCTGGTTCCCTCCGCGTGATGATTGTTTTCTTGTAAGAACAATATTGTCATCTAATTTCGCGGAATCAAAGGAACGTAAACTTTTGGGGTCAACTGAATTGATGACGACTTTAAGTCCAAAATTGCGCTCTACTTTCTTCTTGTCAAATAGCGCCTGGCCATATCCAAAGGATAAACCTAAAAATCGACTACCTCTTTTAACTATGATTGCAGCTCTGTGCGATATATTTATAAGTCCTTTAATAGCGTCGTCTGTGCCTTCCTGCAAAAAAGCAAGCCAATCAACAGAGTCTTCAGTGGGCACTCCAATATAGATTTTACCCTCGATGTTGAACTGCTGCTTGATCTCGTGTTCGCTTTCTACAGGTTTTCCAGAGAGACACTCATTAAACGAGTGAACATTGCTTTTAAAAAGCGTTATCGCAAGACGTTGTTTGGGTTTGGTCATACATTATGTATTATAAAACACAAAGTTATGTAAAAACCCTTTACGATTTTACCTGAAATCGGCTTCGCTGTATGAATCTATTTTAACCCCAAAAACAGAGTTGTGAGAAATCACTGAAGAACTTTCACAGGTTTTTCAGTCGGAGAAAACGGTGCAGATTATTCCGCTCTTCCCGCCGCGAGGCGGGCAAAATTTTCAAACAATTTTAACAAATATAAAACAAAATCCCCGCATTGGCTTTGTGCTTCTGCGGGGATACCCATTTGTGCTTTACCCCATTTGCGTATTTGCCCATTTGGGGATTTGGTCGCGTTAATTATCCTGCGGGGTTGCTGGCTTGCGGTTCAGGATATAGTTAGCGGCTTTTTGCGCTTCGGCGGCGGCTTTGAAAATAAATTTGCTGTCCTCTTTCAGAATTTTCAACCATCCGGCAAGGTAGGCGGCGTTGTTTTCGATCACGTTATCAAAATCTATTTGAACGCTGGAGCAAAGGAAGGATGCGCCCATTTCCGCTAACAACTCTTCACGGCTGTACGGTTTACTCCCGAAGGTTTGCGGGTTCGTGATCTCCTCACGGGCAAGGCGGGAAGCGTGGCCGGTGGCGTGGGTGAGTTCGTGAAAATAGGTTGCGTAGTAATCCTCTGCCGTTTCAAACTGTTCTATGGCGGGCATATTTACAAAATCAAGGGTAGGGGCATAAAATGCGCGGTTGCCGTCTATGCTCATTAACTCTGGGCGGTTGGGCATCTGCTCGATGATGCTTTCACAGCGTCCTATTTTCTCGTTTGGCTTTAGTTCGACCTGCGGAATGTTAAAATCAATCCCTTCGATGTCGGCAATGTTGAACACGTTGTAATATTTGATGAACTTCAAAACCTGTATTTCCTCGCCACCGTTGGAACGTGCGCGGGCTTGTTCCTTCGGTATGGTTTGATCTGCGCCGTCCTTGAAATACACATTAAAGTAAATGACCATTTCTGCTTTTGCTCCTTTGCGTATTTGCCCACCTTTTTCTTTGATCTGGTTAAAGGTCAAAAAATAGGGGATTGGGTGCGGGGTGTTGTTCATCATGATCAGGTTTATACCTGTGTAAATGTGTCCGGTGGCGTAGTTTCTCGCCAGTCCGTATTGGCTCCATGTTCTGCGCCAGGGTGCTACCCCTTTTTCAATCATGGAAATGATTTTGTCGGTCACTTCGCGGTAAATGTCGCGTTGTGTGGTGTTGTTTGCGGTTGATGGTGCGAGTAATGCGGTTGCGGTTTGCATAATGTGAAAATTTAATATGCTTGAAAATGGAATGTGTGTTACCTGCTGGCGGTTGCCAGTGGATTGAATCGCTCCTTCATCAGCAAAGGAGTAGTAGCCGATATAGGGAGCAAGGATGAGGTGATCTAATACGGGCAGTTCCAATGCTTCACCCGCTTGTTTCAGTTTGCGCGTGAGTTCTACATCTGCTTGGCTTGGCTGGAGATTGCCGGAAGGGTGGTTATGTGCGACGATGATAGCGGCGGCCATTGCCTTGACTGCGGCGGCAAAGACTATTTTTGCATCTACCACCGTGCCGCAAGTGCCGCCTTTTGAGGCACGGAAAAGCCCCTTTACTTGGTTTGCCTTGGTCAGAAACAG
>JBJXFD010000177.1:0-5794 GCA_046153985.1 Saprospiraceae bacterium | reverse complement strand
TTGCAGGCGCAACCAGTTTTTCGTACAATTGTCGCGCGAGTTCCGTATACGTTTCACAGGCGGTTGATTGCCCTTCGTCGGATTGCTGATGGGCCACAATGCTGCTGCGCATCGCCATCACCCAATCCTCCAGCGGGAAGTTTTTTTCAAGGGCAATGACCTCGAAATGGTCGCGGGTCAGCACGAAAAGGAAAATCTGTTCGGCGCCCACAAAATATTCCAGCAATGCAGCATCCTTGTCTAAGCGCCGTTGCACCGCATGGGGTGCAACGCTGGTGAAATTGTATTTCAGGTTGTAGTATTGCGGGTACGCCGCTTCGATTTCCTGCATCCAGGCAGCGTAGGTTTGGCGGGCATTCCAAAGCGTGGTTTTCAGGCGCTGGAGTTCACTTTCCGACGCCCCTTGCAGGCCGCCCTGAAACAAGCGTTCTTCGGCTAAAGCCACATTCGCCTGCAACTGGCTTTCCTCCGCTTGCGCTTCCTGTGGGACACCGGCAACATTTTCAGCATCGGCTTTCCGGAACGCTTCCATCAGCAAAATGCCGCGACTGCGTTCTGCAAAAGTAAAAGCCTGGTTTTTATAGGTGGCGTCGCCCGTCAATTGCCAAAGCTGGAGGGCAATGGCGATGGCGTGTTCGCAGCGCTCATAACTTTCTTCGAGGTTGTTGAGTTTGGAAGATTCGTAGTGATAAGACTGGCGCAATTGTTTTTCCGCCTCAAAAATCAGTTCGTGGCAAGCCAACGCGGTGCGAAGGTCTTCCCGTTCGCCGCATTGGTTGAACCGGATGCGCAGGGCCTCGGCTTTGCCGGAAAGCGCTTCCATGATGGTGTTTTCAGCATAAAACGAAGCAACGGGCGGGTTGTCCCTGAAATCCAGGGGCCTAAAATTTTCCAGCACGCTTTGCAGCGCCTGTTGAAAATAAACCAAAGCCTGATCGGGGTCCGATTCCATAAAGATTTGCCCCCTCGAAATGAGGAGTTTGCCAATATCGCGGCTGTTTCGCTGGCCGTACAGTTCGGTAAAGGTTTGAAAAGCGGTACCAAAAGCCCGGTCGGCCTTTGGATGCTGCCCCATTTTGTGGTAAATATTTCCGAGCAGCGACCAGATAATCGCCTGATAATGGAGGGCGTAGTTGAATTGATATTCGATGACTGCTTTGCCAAAATGGGTCTCGGCGCGCAGGGCATACCGTTCAGCCTCCTCCAGCTTGCCCGCAGCCAAACTGGCTTTTGCGTAGTTCCCACAAAGCAATCCTTTGGACACGTGGTTGAGATCGGGCAATGCCAAGCCCTGGCGGCAGCTGGCGATGGCATCAGTGTGGCGACCCATCGTTTCGTACAGGATGCCCAAATCGCTGTATGCCTCGGCAGCGAGTCCGTTGTCGCCGTCCGATTTGGCAATAGCCAAAAATTTCTCCAGCAGCACCTCTGCAGCTTCGTATTCGCCGAGCCGGGTATCTACATTGCCCAGCGCCTGAAAAATATGAACCGCCGTTTCCGCATCTTCTTTTTTGAGGCGATCTACTAAGATTTTTTTGGCTTCGGTGTAGTACCTCGCTGCCTCGCGGTATTGTTCCAGGCCGTAGTTGAAAGCATAAGCGAGGTTGACGTACAACCAGCCCAATTCGGCCCATTCTGCCTGCGTTGCGGGTTGCCGCCAGAGTTGTTCGGGTAAACTCGCTTTAAAATACGGCAGGGATTGCTCCGGCAGCCCTTTTTCATCCCGATACACCTTTGCAACTGCTTTACAGGCCGCAATCCAATTCACAAGGTCATCCTGGCTCCGATAAATTTTCAGCGCTTTTTGCAACTGTTCAACGGCTGCTTCCGGACAGTTTTCCCGCGCCTGATCTATTGCAGTTGCTGTATAACCGGCTGCCTGGTCAACCCAATTGCCGCAATAAGCGGTCGCAACCTGTATGAACAACAGGCTGAATAGCAAGGAATGGCGCATAAGGGAGGGTTTTTATTTTGATTCCGTATAGACAATCCACAGACTGAGCAAAATGATCAGGGAAAGCAGCAACACCAGCCAAAGGGGCATGCCCAAACCCTTGCCGTCACTGCGGCATTCATCACATTGCAAAATCGCTTGCGCCTCGATACTCGCAGTACTGCCATCGGCGACCAGGGCCACTGGCTTCACTGGTATGGTACAAACGGCAGTCCCGTTTGGATCGTCGAACCGAATACAGGCGACGATTTCGCCGAGGTCTGCCAGGTTCGTCCCGGCTTTCGTCAGGGCGCTGAACATAATCTGACCATACGTCATCGGGTGTCCTTCACCATATTCCCACACCGAGTGGATGGCAAAATTCAGAAATTTCCAGGTGATCGTATTTTCTGCGGCGTTGCGTTCCAGCTCCACGGCGCTGTTCACCGCTGCGTCCTGCAGTGCCGGGTGTATTTTGAATGGTTCCTCGCTGATGCTGTTGATGTCTACGCCTTCCGGGAAGTGAACAGTCACGTAAACATTGCTTGTGGCGACGTGACCGTCGTTGACGAAATCTACCGTGCAAAGCAGTTTTTGCGCGCCGGCTCCGTCTGCGGGGCAAGCGCAGGCGTCCACCCGCATTTGGTTGGGGTCGTGCGCTTTTGAAAGGCTGCTCGTCACCAGTTGAATATCCAGAATGTTTCGGGAAGGTTGAAATGGCGCCATGCCGGGCGCGGTTTGTCCCTGCGGATTCAATTGGGTGAAGATCTGGCCCAAAATGGTTTCTAAGTTGTTGGGCGTCAGCATTTCGTTGATGCCAAGGGTTTCTGCCAGCGCAACTTCCGCCTGGGAAAGATCGCTGCCTTGAAAATCGCTGGTCATCACAGCTAAAAATTGCACCCTGCCTTGCTCCTGATCCGGAAATTTATCCAACAAAGCCGGGTCGTTTTTGAACTGGATGAACAGGTGACGCTCTTCGTTGGCCGCCAGGGTATCGAAGCGCCAGAGCAGCGCATTTTTGAAGGATTGCCGGATTCTGGCGCCAGGCGGAAAAATGCCGGTATTGAGCTGGATGGTTTTTTTGAGGGTTTTGGGGAAATAAAACAACGTGGTGTCGTTGCTAAAACTTCCGTACTGCGGAACGCCGGCGATTTCCGACAAAACTATGGTCGTGTCGCCGCTGCGCGGGTTAATTTGAACCCGCTCGATGGGGCTGTTGAAGAACAGGTACAAATCGCCGGCCAGGGTAACGCCTTCTTTGAAGGTGTTTTTGTACGACAGCACCCACATGGTGGTGTCTTCGGGCACTAAGCTCAGGTGGTTTTTCTGGAGGCGGATGAATTGGTTTTCTTTTACGGCTTTCGTCACTTCGTGTGGCGCCGGGTTGGGGTGGGCCGGGGCAATGACCGTGGTTTCGCCGCGGACCATTTTGGGAGGCGGTTTGCCGCCACCGCCATAAAGGCCGGTTGGATAGGTTTTTACTTCGTAAGCGGATGCTTTGGTTTGGTAGCGGTGGCTGATGGTAGAATCCAGGCCGCCAAGGGTGAAATTGCCGTTGCCGTACAACCAAAAATAGTCGTAGCGCGGCGTGGCCAATTCGTGGGCGTTGAGCGGCGCCAGTTCGGGCAAGCCTAAAACGCGCAATAAAATGCTGTCTTTCAAGGCCAATTGCGTGAGGCTGTCCGGTTTAATCGGCGCAACCTGCTGGGCCAGCATCGTGCCGGCGGTAGCAATTAAGGTAAAAAAAATGGTAAAAAAGGAACGGAAAGACTGGGCATGTTGCGGTAGCCGCAACGCCCGGATGGGTTTGTGTGTCAAGATCATAGGTGCTTCCGGTTTAATTCGAACGCCAAAGTACAGTTTTCAAATGGTTTTTCGGGGAAATCGCTAATAACAAATTGATTAAGGGACAGGTATGAATGTAAAATACGCTATCTTAGAACGGCCGGTATAAGGCCGTTTAGTATGCAGGCTGTCGAGGAAATTATTTGGAGCGGGTGGAAAACGATAAGTAAATGCGTCAGAATTGACTAGTGGCACGGTTTAAAATTGGCGTATAAATTTTTTTGATGCTGAAGCCCTGATTGTCAATGTCTTGGTCAAATACTCAAATACTCATCAATTCAAATACTCACCACTAGTGGTGATTCAGGAAAAGAAAACTGGGCAGCGGCGTTGCCGTCGCTACCCAGCCCGGAATAATAGCAACTATCTACTTATCTCCAATTGCTTGTGACGCCCACCTTTGTGGGCGTGCCCTTCTGAAAAATTAAAAACACCCTTTATTTTGACGGCCAGCGCCGCGTTTGGCATAAAAAATCGAAGAGGAGGAAGGGACTTGCAGCGGTGTGCGTAGTTTTCCCAAAAAAAATCCGACAAAACAAGTGGATGCGACCACTTGCGAATCATAAGGATGACATTTTTAAAACACTGCGCATCCCTTCCTCTTTCGTATGAAAGCGCTTGCATTCAAGCGCGTGTTTACCCCCTTTTGAATCATTTAGTTATGGGGCTACGGGGTTACTTTGGGGTAGTTGGAATTTTTAGGGTTACAGCTTTTCAGGGTTACAGCTTTTCAGGGTTATTGGCTATTCAGGGTCTGAGGTTTAGTTGGTTTTTTGATGTCAGGGGCAAAAAACGCCCTGCCCCATCGTTGAAAATGGGAGCAGGGCCTCCGAATTGCCCTATGAACATTTAATCGTTTAATCACAGCATGTTTGCAGGCCAATCAGCCTGATTGGGTAGTGGGGTAGTGGGCACTTCAAGAGGTTTAACCTGTCTTGTGTGCTCGTTGCATAGTGTTTCATAGTGCTCGTTCAAGTCATTTCTCAGCCGGGTTACAAAACTTCCGGGCAGTGGTTCTGGAGTTCCACTGCCCGGCCTAAAGAGTGAGTCTTGTAATTAAGGACAGATAGATTGAGAAATAAACCAGATTATCTTTAAAGCTGCATGCTTCAATTTGCCTTGATGTCAGTAGCGCACGTTATTCAGTGTTGACTCTGTTTTGATGCGCTGTTGCAATCCGTTTGATTACGAGTACAAATATAGAACCCACGCAAGCCCTGCAAAAACCAGTTCAGAGAAATAGTTTGGGTTTCTAAAATCCATTTTTGGATAAACTTTCAAGTAGTTAGTGCGTTTTTATTTGTTATAAGTATTTGAATAACAGTTTTTAAGGTGTTAAATTTCTTAAACGCCATTTCCTTGTAAACTTGGGACTTCCAAACGGCGAATTTTTTTTTATTTTTCTGTAAATTTGCCTTGTTTTTAACATCTCGTTAAGGGATTCGGCGGTTTCACGGTAGTGCTGAGCGCTGTTCAGCCCTTTTTGACACAGCGTTTCACGAGTTCCATGGAGCTTTTATGCCTTACTCCGCGAAATTAAACTGGCACGGAGTTCCACAGAGTAAACACGAGTTTCACGGAGCCTTTGTGACTAACTCCGCGAGACTCCGCGCTAACTCCGCGAAACTCCGTGTCATCCGCTTATGCGGCTTAGGCCAGGCATACGCAGCTATCGGACTTAAAGAAAGACACCAGGCCGCCGAACAGCGTTCGGCGGTACAGCAAAATACATCACCATGAAAAGCAAAGAAGATCTGTTTCAACTCGTCCAGGCCATGTCGAAAGCAGAGAAGCGTTACTTCACCCTCGACGCGCAAAAAAGTGGTCGCGAAAGCGCCCGCTACCTCGAACTATTTCGAGACATCAGCGACATGGAGGAATACGACGAAGCCAAACTCCGCGACCGCTTTGGCAAAAACCTGCCTTCCGACAAAAGCTACCTCTACGACGCCATCCTGCGCAGCATGCGCGATTACCGCAGCGCCAATTCGCGCTCGGCACGCATCAAAGAAATGA
>JBJXFD010000164.1:0-5037 GCA_046153985.1 Saprospiraceae bacterium | reverse complement strand
CCCGCACGAAGTAATCTTCGCTCAACGAGCCGCTCTTTTTGATCTCCAGAATTTTTTCTTTGGCGCTGTCTGCTACGAATAACATGACGTTAGATATAAGATGTTAGACATTAGATTTTAGACGATGTCAGGAAGCAAGGGCAAGTTGGAAACTTGCACCTTGCCTCTTATTACACGGTCGCAACCACCTGCTCCGCATCAACCGTCAAACCGTTCTTTTCCCTGTAGTCCTTAATGGCGCCTTTGATGGCATCTTCTGCCAACACCGAACAGTGAATTTTCACGGGCGGCAGGGCCAGTTCTTCCACGATGTCCATGTTGTTGATCGTGACTGCTTCATCAATGGTTTTGCCTTTGATCCATTCCGTTGCCAAAGACGAAGACGCGATTGCAGAACCGCAGCCAAACGTTTTGAACTTGGCATCCACAATGGTTTGCGTAGCTGGGTCTACCTCGATCTGGAGGCGCATGACGTCGCCGCATTCCGGCGCGCCAACGAGGCCCGTGCCTACATTTTTGTTGTTTTTGTCCAAAGTACCCACATTGCGCGGGTGCTTGAAGTGTTCGAGTACTTTATCTGAGTAAGCCATGACGATATCGTTTTATTAAAAATTAGCAAAAGAGTGTTGTTCAAAATTAAACCTTAATGCGATTCCCAAACAATGGAATTCACATCAATGCCTTCCTTGTACATTTCCCAAATCGGGCTTAAGTCGCGCATGTGGTTCACCCCGGCAGTAATCGCCTGAACGGCAAAATCCACATCTTCTTCCGACGTGAAGCGGCCAAGGCTGAAACGAATGGAAGAATGCGCCAGGTCGTCGCCCAAACCAAGGGCCACCAGTACGTAAGAAGGCTCCAAAGAAGCCGAAGTACAGGCCGAACCCGAAGAAACGGCGATGTTCTGGTTGAACGTCATCATCAGCCCTTCACCTTCCACGTGTTTGAAAGAGAGGTTGGTGACGTGCGGCATGCGGTGTTCTGTATTGCCGTTAATGTATACTTCCTCCAGGTTGCCCCGGAGCGCTATTTCCAATCTGTCGCGCAGGCGGCTGAGTCGTTCCGCATCCTGAGCCATTTCATTTTTTGCAATTTCAGCCGCTTTTCCAAAGCCCACGATGCCGGGAACGTTGAGCGTGCCGGAGCGCATGCCGCGTTCGTGTCCGCCGCCGTCCATTTGGGCGGTTACTTTCACGCGCGGGTTTTTGCGACAAACGTACAATGCACCGACGCCTTTAGGGCCATACATTTTGTGCGCAGTAAAGGCCAGCAGGTGAACGCCCACTTCTTTTGGGTGTACCGGGATTTTTCCAACCGCCTGGGTGGCGTCGCTCATCAGCAATACCCCGTGTTTTTCACAAATCTGGCCGATGGCTTTCATATCCTGAATGACGCCGGTTTCATTGTTGGCCCACATTACCGACACCAAGATGGTCGTTGGTTTGATGGCAGCTTCCAGCTCTGCGAGGTCAACAAGGCCATCTTCCTTTACGTTGAGGTAAGTGATTTCGCCGCCCATTTTTTCAATGCGGGTGCAGGAATCGAGCACCGCTTTGTGTTCCGTTTTTGTCGTGATGATGTGGTTGCCCTTGCGGCTGTACATCTCAAAAACGCCTTTGAGCGCGAGGTTATCCGATTCCGTTGCGCCGGAAGTAAAGATAATTTCTTTCGAATCTACATCGAGCAGCGAAGCAACCTGTTCGCGGGCATAATCCACCGCTTCTTCCGCTACCCAGCCAAAAGGGTGGCTGCGGCTGGCGGCATTGCCATGATGCTGAAAAAAATAAGGCAGCATCGTATCCACCACCCGGGGGTCGGTTGGCGTCGTTGAGTTGTTGTCTAAGTAGATCAATCGTTTTTCCATCGCAGGTCTGAATTCTTTATTTAGATTTAATCTAAAGCTTGTTAACGAGTCACAAAGATAACGTTTTTGGTTAAAAAATGTTTGCGTGAATAAAAAATATGGACAGATTATGTTGCAAAACACATAGCCTTTTATTTTTGAAACCCCTCTTCAATCTCCGCTATTGAATTATCTTGCAGGGGCAACGTATTGGTCAATAAGTGTCAAGGCAGCCGTCTTGTTACTGTCGGGTGCAGGTTATGGATAACGCATCATGTTTGTCATTCCCGCAGGGAATCTGCAAAAGCGCTCCAGGCTGTTTAGGCTTTTGCAGATTCCCTGCGGGAATGACAAGCCTGCCAGGAGTAGTACCCGATGATGCATTATGTACAGCCAACGCTCGCCGGTAGTATTAAGTACCTAATGCCGGTAGACACAAAAATATAACAGGAATGAAATCTTTTCAGAACAAAGTGGTGGTCATCACCGGCGCAGGGTCGGGCATGGGGCGCGAACTGGCGCTACAATTATCAGCATTAGGCGCAAAGGTTGCGCTCAACGACTGGAATGGGGAAATGCTGGCGCAAACGCTTCAGGCCGTGGAAGCGGCAGGAGGCAAAGGCATGGCCGCAACCTTTGACGTGGGCGATCAGGCCGCAGTGTTCGGTTTTGCAGAAGCCGTCGTGGCGCAGTACGGGCAAGTGGACGCAGTCATCAACAACGCGGGCATCGCGATGGAGCGGCGCAGCATTGCCAACACGCCGATGGAGGAATTTGAGCGGGTCATTCGCGTCAACCTTTGGGGCGTAATTTACGGAACGCTGGCTTTTTTACCCCATTTGAAGGCACGACCAGAAGCGGCTGTGGTGAACATTTCCAGCATTTTCGGAATCATTGGTTACGGCGGGCAAGGGGCTTATTCCACCACCAAATTTGGAGTGCGTGGCTTCACCGAAACGCTTAGGCAGGAACTGCACGGCTCCCCGGTCACCGTCACTTGCGTGCATCCCGGCGGCGTAAAAACCGGGATCATCAAAAATATCCCCGGCGAGGCCAGTCCTGCAAAAGATAAGTTTGCTTCCAATTTTGAAAAAATTGCCGGCACGACTGCTGCAGATGCGGCAAAAACCATCATCCGGGGCATTCAAAACAAACGACCCCGGGTGCTCATCGGCAACGATGCCCGCCTGATGGATGCGGTGGCGCGGTTGTTTCCGACTTTTTATGAACGCATTTTGCTGCGGAAGAATAGGATTCCAGGTGGGTAAAGTGACCCGGTGACTCCAAGTCACCGGGTCACTGCTCATCTTTAATTATGCACTTATCGCTGCACGGCCACCTGCTGCGTCAGTACCTTTCCTCCCGATTCGATTTGGACACTGTACACCCCCTGCGGCCAGGCCGCTACCGGGATGCGCAGGGTTTCTACCTGCGAGGCTGCGTCTACCTGCGTCTCGTATACCTCCCGTCCCAGCGCATCGAAAATGCGGAGTTGCACGGGGGCGTGGAAGCCGCCGATCTGGAGTTGGAGGAGGTTGATGGCGGGGTTGGGATAAAGGCTGATGAGGCCTTCGAACCCCGGCATGCCAGTTGACGTCAGTGTCATGGTAGAATCAAGGTCTAAGATTACTGCGCGCAGCGTTGTGGCCAAAAGCGTCGTATCGGTCGGGTTTTCCAAATCCCGCATGAACTGCCGGGTCTTCAGCCCGAATCCGTAGCGACCCGGCGCTACGGGGTTATCCCAAACTAAAAGGCATTCATTATATGAATTGGGTTCGATGTGAACACCGTTTGTAGCCGGCAAAGGTTCGGCTCCTTCAGCAGGAAAGGGTTCCAGAGAATATTCCAAATATCCGACCTGTGGCCGGACACAATTGCATTGCTGTCTGAATATTTGGGTTCCGTTATTATCTTCCCACTCCTCGGGCTCCCAAAAAAGCTCTGAAAAGGTGTTGACTATTGGCATCATTGAATGCGCATTTAAATAAATAAATGGCTGCTCAAGCGAAGGAATAAGTATGGTGTCCCGGAGAATCATGGCTTTTTCGCCCGAATTTTCTATATTGAGGACACTATCGGCGATGTTGCGCTCTACCAGTTCGAGGGTATAATAGCCCGGAGCATCATAGTAGTGATAGGCATAAATCACAATCGCATATATGCCCATTTCAGGCCAGTAATACGGGGAAGGATCATAACGCAAATTGATTGTGCCATCGCCCCAGTCAATGAAAAGGCTGTCCTTGGGCGCATATCGGGTAAAAAGTTTTATATTGATGTCCGCACGCCCCCCCGGGGTTATCGCCATTTTATCTATTTCTGCGCCAACCACTACGGGCGACTGTCCGAATAGCTCCACACCCTGCATAAATAGTACAAATGTCATTGCACAAATCATTGTTTTTATATTCATGGCAGGCAGCTTTATTGTTTTATGAATAATTGAATGTTGTTAACAAGGCTGAACAGGAGCAAAAACAAGCTTAGGAAAGCACGAATTTTCGTGGAGGGAATTAAATCGATATATGAATTTCATTATTAAGTAATTATAAAATAAAGAACTTAAATATTCGTATATACATATTAGACTTAAGACTATGCTGATTCACGATCAGATAAGTCTGGTGTCCGGCAATTATTCATCATAAATCTGAACCAGCCTAAGGGTAGTAAAGCGTAGCTGATGTTGTGGGTAGTAAAAATCTGTTTTGCGAGTATAGGGATTTTTGTAATGGAAAGCAAGAGGAGTGCGTAAATTTAACATTGAATACACATTGATGCTTTGGGCTTTGCTGGTCTAAAAATGACCCGGTGACTTGGAGTCACCGGGTTACTAAACATAAAAAAACCCCCGGTGATTACCACCGGGGGTTAAGAACTTTATCAACTTGAGATCAAAATTGCTTACGCAAGTTTAACGTCAATTGCATTCATTCCTTTTTTGCCGCGTTCCGTGTTGAACGTAACTTGATCGCCTTCGCGAACGTTGTCAATCAGACCTGAGGCATGTACAAAGATTTCTTCCTTAGAAGAATTGTCAACAACAAAGCCAAAGCCTTTCGCTTCGTTGAAGAACTTGATGGTTCCAGTATTCATTAAAAAGTAAAAATTGGTGATACGGCAATTTGCCACGACAAAGGTAAGGCGATTTCTGTACTTTTTTGATTTTCAATAAATTTTAACAAATCATTATC
>JBJXFD010000148.1:0-22928 GCA_046153985.1 Saprospiraceae bacterium | reverse complement strand
TCCTCGCTGAGGGCTTCAACCTGGTCTTTTTTTATAGCAGGGTCTGGTGGTAAGGTTTTTCTTCGGCGGTTAATGTCTAATATACTTTCCATGGTTTGACTCAAAGTGCTCTTGGCCTGTGCGAGCCTTGAAGCGATCGTTCTTCTAATCATAACCTTTAAGCGATTTTGGTTAGGAAAATCGGTGTTTGATGATACAATGCCCCGCTTCTGGAGCATTGGTGTTGGTAGAACAAAATTACAAAAGATCTGGTTCGTTCAAAACTTCATTTTCAATAAACGTTCAAATTTTAGATAAAATTACGTTTGGAATACACAAAACAACATGCTGACTAGTGATATTAACATTTGCAGGGACGTCCATTCAAGTGCTTTTCAGGTAATCCAGCAGTTGATCAAAATGTAAGTGTTTGCGGATCAGCTCAATGGCGCGCGATACTTTCCACGGAGTTTGCGTGTTGATTTTTACTTCAATCCGGTTGACTTTCAAGACCGACCCGTAGGTGTCTAACAGGGTGGCAATGACCGGAATCTGGTGCTCCACAAAATAGGGGTGATACAGGTCTTCTTCGGTATGCCATTTGGCGTGGCGGCCATCGCCGGTGACGATCACGCCGGAAAGTGGCGAACGCTCTAATTTTTTGATCTTGGAGATCTGTTTGATCTTTTTAACGGCTTCCTTGACGCGTTTAAAACTAACCACCAGCAAAATATTTTCAAAGGTGTTGAACTCCTCGATGTCCACCAAAGACCCAGCCACAATGTCTTCAACCCGGTTGTTGAGGCGGTCCTCATTCAGGATACAGGAACCATTTACTGCCTGCCGGATGGTTTCCAGAATTGGGAAAAGCAGGGTTTTGTCATAGGGAATGACCCCCATCAGCGGAATGCCCATTTGGTCGAGGGCTTTGCCTACATAATGCGTGACCTCTTCTTTTTTGGATATTTCCACTTTGTTGACGATGACGCCCACAATGGGCACATCCTGTTCCTTAAAAATGGCGCGGCACAAATTCAGGCGGTCTATAGTTCGGCCAATGCCGCCTTCCACGACCAGAATGGTGCCGCAATTCAGCAATTTTGCCACTTGCGCATTCGACACATCGGCGATACTACCAACCCCCGGGTGGCCAGTGCCTTCATACACCACAATATCGTAAAGGGGGTCAAGCGAACGGGCTGCTGCCAAGATCTGCTCCTGAAAATGAAACTGGGTTGGGTCGTCGAGGTACTGACGGGTAACGCCAGGGCCAATCACCACCGGGCTATGCCATTCAGGCACGACCCGAAAGCCGATGACGTCGGCAAACAAAACCGCGTCTTTATCAGCGATGGCGCCGTTTACATCAACAAACTGCTGGCCAACCGGTTTGCAATAGCCTGTATTATAGCCCATTTTGCGTAAATTAGAAACCAAGCCCAGGGTGGTGGTGGTTTTTCCAACATGCTGTCCGGAGGCTGAAATGAAGATGTTTCGCATAATGAAGGGTTGAAGGGCGCCTGTTTGTCCTTGATGAATGCAATACAAAGTTCAAATATAGCGCAGCAGGCAACAGTTTCACCTCCAGGTTGGATTTATTCTTTTTTGCACTATCTTTCCCTCCCGAAATATGGCTTGTGGCAGGGTTAGTGAGGGTGTCACACGAAGTGACGCCCTCACTTGCCCCCAAACGTAGTGTAACGGACAGTTAGAATTTTTCCGAACAACTACCTTTGTCCCAAATCCGGGTTGCCGGTTATCTCCGTATATACATTTGAAACGATAACAATACCTACTTGACAAAACGAACCGCCATACTGTTTTTTGCAAAGAATCCGCTTGCTGACGAAAAAATGCTGCGGTTTCCCCGGTACTTAGCGCCTGCTTTCCGGGGCGCTTTCGGTATTTTGCATGCACGTACGGCTTCCCTGCTCAAACAAACCGGCCGCTCCGTTTTTCATTCCAGCGAAGCAAACCAAACCGGATCGTATTTTGGGATGCGCATCACTACTGCGCTCGCTGAAGTGTTTGAAAAAGGGTACGAATCTGTGCTGGTGGTTGGCAACGACAGCCCCGATCTCAGTAGGAACGACCTCGAAAATGCCATCGCCCGGCTTGAAGCGGGGCACAACGTGCTTGGCCCCTCAACAGATGGCGGCGCGTACCTGATCGGCGTACAAAAAAACTTTTTTCGCGCGGAGGAATGGGAAGACCTCCCCTGGTGTACGACCCAGCTTTTTCAATCCCTGCAGGAAGTGCTTTTCAAAGCCGGAACGACCCAACCGGATTTACTCCGAAAACTGACCGACCTCGACCACGCCGAAAGCATACGCCGCTGGCTGAAGCGACCCACGCATAAAATCCTCAAATCATTAGTTGCTTTCCTCCGGGCCCTGATTTCTTTCGCACCCATGGCTGAACTCTTTCGAGAATCGCCATTTATCGCCCGCAGCGTCCGCTTTTCTAAAGGGCTTCGCGCTCCGCCGCTTTTCGCCTGACGCTCCAACCTTTATCATTCATCAAGTTCTGATGGCCTGTGTAGTAGTTCAACTTCAGCAGCTACTACATTGCTTGCCAGACCGTAAGTAGCCTGCTGCCCTGTTTTGGGTTGCTGCTAATGCCGGTATGGCCATCCTGTTTTTTTGTAAAAAATAAACTGCTCTTCTTATGAAAAATTATCTACTCTTCGTTTTCCTGACTGTGATGGGGCTCACCGGTTTGTCTGCTCAAAGCAGCATCCGGGTGCAGGTTACTTCCCTGCTTGAAGACACGCCCATCGCCGGCAAATGGCTTTACCTGACCGACGATACCGGGCCGGCAGTGCTCGATTCGATTCAAACCAATGCCAAGGGGTTTTCCGTTTTTGAAAACCTGACCGCAGGAAAATCCTATTCGGTTTATGCATTAGACGATGATCAATACCAAGCTGGCATTTTGACTGATTTGAGACCCAAAGAAACCGGGTTAAACGTCGTCCTCAATTTGCCGAACCAAACCACCACATCCTTCGGGGAGATCCTGATTTCCAGTACCTCATTGGTTCGCATGAATACCGAAAATGCTGCGGTGTCAGGTCAAATAAAAAAAGAAGAATTGCAACGTTTGCCCATCGAAGGCAGGGATGTGACCCGCACGCTTTTCCGGTTGCCGAATGTTACTGTAGCCGTTCTGGGATACGCAGAAGGCCCCAGCATCAGCATCAACGGCCTCAATGGCATTTTTACCAACTACCTGATTGACGGGATGGACAACAACGAACGTTTCCTTGGCAATATGAAATTTAATACGCCCGTCGGTTTTGTTGAGAACATCACCGTGCTCACGAATAATTACTCTGCTGAGTGGGGCAATACCAGCAACGGCATCGTGAATGTGCTGTCGCGGTCTGGTTCCAACGACTGGACCGGAGAAGTCTTCTACCTCACCCGCCCCGGCGCGGCAGTAGATGCCCCTTCTGCTTTTGCCACCCTCGATCTGTATGGCAACCCGGTGAAGGACGGTTTCCAGCGCCACCAGGTCGGCGCCTCCGTGGGCGGCCCGATCAAAAAGGACAAAACATTTTTTTATGTGAATGTGGAACAGACCTACGATTACAAAGACAACCTGTTGAATGTTGCGCAATTGGGCGTAAACGAAGTTGTCCGCGGCGAAAACCGCTTCACCTACGCTTCCGCAAAGTTGGATCACGTTTGGTCGCCTTCCTGGCGAACTTCGGTACGGGCGCAGGTCGGTCGTTTCTACAACCAGCGTCAGGGCGGCGGTTTGGAAGGCGGGATCTTATTCCCGTCAGCCAGTTCGGCGCAGGACAATGAAACCTACCTGCTGGCTATGCGCAATCAGTACAAAATTGGCAGCAAAATCAGCGGCGAATTGAATTACCAGCACAACTTTTTCCGTTGGAACTACCGCCAGCCGGTGAACGAAACCAGCCCTTCCGTTACCATCCAAAACCCTGCCGGCACGGCCATCGCTATTGTGGGACAGTCGGGCGCAATTTTTGACGACTTTGAATACACCCACCAGTTGCAAAGCAAGTGGCTCTACCGCAGTGGAAAACACCAGTTAAAAGCAGGGCTTGAATTCATTACCTCTGATTTTCAATTGCTGGGCGGCGGCAACCCTTATGGCACTTACACGGTGCGCCTCACCGATCAGCAACTGACCGACATGCGCAACCTGAACAAGGGATCAGCGCTGGATGTGGAAGACATTCCCGCGGACGTGAACGTGCGCACCTACGATGTAGAACTGCGTCCGACCACTTTTGGCGCGGTACAAAACGTTTACAGCGCGTATCTGGAAGATCAATGGTCGGTGAACAACCGCCTGAACCTTACGCTGGGCTTGCGTTGGGACTACGACAACCTCTCCAAAGCCGGCGGCACCAAAGGCGACTTCAACAACCTCGGCCCCCGCACGAGCTTCAATTACAAATTGGACCACCGCAGCGTCATTCGGGGCGGCTATGGCATTTACTACGACAAGATCAAATATTCGGTGTACAGCGACAACCTCCAGTTCAGCAGCAATTCGGAGGATTTCAAAAAACAATTGGCCGAACTCCAGCGTGCCGGCGTGCTTGACCCCAATGCTGACCTGGATCGCATTACGTTCCCTGGTAATATTCGTGCCACTTCACCAAACGTTACTTTTTTAAATGGCCCCTCTCCCGATGAATTGCAGGTGCGCCGCGAATCGCAATTCAGCAACAACCTGCGCATCATGAACCCGAACGGATTCCAGAATCCCTATTCGCACCAGTTTTCTTTGGGCTACCAGCGCAAATTGACGGACGAACACCTGTTTCTCTTCGATGCCGTGCATACGCGCACCAATAACCTGTACATCATCCGCAACCTGAATGCGCCAACCCCCTGGGTTTTCGAAAATCCGGCGGATTTCAAAGTGCGCCCGCAAGCCAGCGCCGACTCGACGCGTGTGGTGCCCATTTACCGCGATGCCGTTGGTTTTTATGCCGTAGCAGAAGGCAACGATACCCTGCGCGGCATTGCCCGAAATGTTTTCGTGACAGAAACGGCGGGGATTGCCCGGTATACTGCCCTGAATTTTATGCTGCAAAAATCCATTGGCGACAACAAAATCGGGTACCGCCTGCTTTATACCCTGTCGTGGACGAAGAGCAATACCAGCAGCATCAATACCCGTGCGCTGGATTCCAACGACTTCGACGCTGAATATGCGTGGGATGAAAACGACCGCCGGCATGTGATCAGCGCGGTGTTGTTGTACGAGCCGCTGAAAGGCTTGCTCATTTCGCCGACCGCGCTGATTCAAAGCGGACAACCGGTGACGCGCGTTGCCGATGCAACGGTCTTTGGCACCACCGACCTCAATGGCGACGGAGAAAGCTTTGGTTTGCCCGCCGACCGCTGGCCGGGGGAAGTCAAAAGCGGCGACCGCCTGCCGTGGGCGACTACGTTTGACCTTTCGGCGCGCTACCAGTTGAAATTGAAAGGCACACACCTCATCGAGTTCAGTGCCGATATTTTCAATATTTTTAACGCGCAAAACTGGTCGGGCTACAACACTACCCGTTCCGTGAGCAACCTGAGCCAGATTGGCCCGAAATCGTCGAATACGTATCGCCTGTTTTCGGCGTCGCCACCGCGGCAGTTTCAGTTTGGCGCCCGCTATTTATTTTAATGGTAGACGGTTGACGGTAGATGGTAGACGGGCCCGTCCACCGTCCACCGTCACCGTCCACCGTCCACCGTCCACCGTCCACCGTCCACCGTCAACCGTCAACCGTCAACCGTCAATCATGCATTTAGACAAAACCCAACCCTCCTCAATCGAAGCATACCTGCACCTCATGGGCTGGATGCCTGCGGATGAACATTTGCTATACGCAGAAAAAGCCGGAGAAGGCAACATGAATTATACACTGCGGGTGCGCACCACAAAGCGCAGTTTTATACTCAAACAGGCGCGCCCTTATGTGGAAAAATACCCCACCATTCCTGCTCCGGTAGAACGCGCCGGCATGGAATCCGCTTTTTTTGCGGCTGCTGCCGAATGGGGAAACGTGGGTGAGATGCTGCCCCGATTATTGTATTTTGATGAAAATGAGCACGTTCAGGTGATCGAAGACCTTGGCGAGGGAGCTGACTTTACGGCTTATTACGCAAGGGAGACCGATTTGCCGGAAACAGAAATTGCTGCCCTGATCCGCTTTTTGGCGGCTTTGCACCAATCGAGCCGGGAGCACCTTTCAGTAAGGGGTTTTGAAAACCGGGCCATGCGCGAATTGAACCACCTGCATATTTTTGATTTCCCGTTTCAGCCCGGGAACGGCATGGACTTAGATGGCATTCAACCGGGGTTGCAGGCGTTGGCGCAAGCCACCGTTTACCAAAACCCTGACCTGCGCGAAAAAACGCTGGCGCTTGGCCGGCGTTATTTATCAGATGGCGATACACTGTTGCACGGCGATTTTTTTCCGGGCAGTTGGCTGCGTACCGACCGGGGCGTTTTTGTCATAGACCCCGAATTCTGTTTTCGGGGCGAAGCTGCTTTTGACCTTGGCGTTTGCCTTGCGCACCTGTGTTTTTGCGGCATGGAATGGGAAACTGCGCTGGCTTTGCTGGAAACCCACTACGGCGATTTCGACCATCGGGCCTGCGAAGATTTTGCAGCCGTGGAAATCCTGCGCCGGTTTTACGGCGTGGCTCAGTTGCCACTTAGTTTTGCGGTGGAAGAAAAGGCTGCTTTGACAAAAAAAGCGATGGAGTGTTTATTGGCATAAATTTTAAATAAAAACATGAAAAATATCAAAATTATCCTCCTTGCTGCTTGCCTGTTGTGCAATTTAGCGGCCGTATTTTCCCAAACCCAGGCTAAAGCCCGCCGGGTCTGGTTCGACACCGACATCATGATTGGCCTGCCGGAACGCGCGCCCCGCGAAGTGGACGATGGCGTCACCCTCATCATGGCACTGGCGTTACCCTCTATAGAAATTGTGGGCATCAGCACCATTACCTATGTGGATTACGGTTACGATGTGACCAAAAAAATCCTGAATTATTATGCACCCGACAGGAAAATTCCGGTGTACAAGGGTTCGCCGGAAGCCAACGATCCTGGCGTGGAAAACGACGCAACCCGGGCGTTGGCCGAAGCGTTGCGCAAAGAAAAACTGACTATTCTGGCGCTGGGACCAGCCACCAATGTGGCCACCGTGCTGAAAAATCACCCGGAATTGGCCAGCCAGATCGAAGAAATTGTATTCTGCGCCGGTCGAACGCCCGGTTTTGCGTTTAAGCCCGGACTGCAAAAAAGTACCGTTTCAGATTTCAATTTTGAAATAGACACCGCTTCTTTTGAAATCGTGCTCGATTCGGGTGTAAAAACTGTGTTTTCTGGCTTTGAGTGCAGCGCATACCTGTTGCTGGGAAAAGTGGACACCGAGTTTTTAAAAAATGGTAACGAAGCCGACCGTTGGCTCCATTCCATGCTGGTTCCCTGGCAGCAACGCGCCAAGCAATTGTTTGGCGTGGAGGGTTTCATTCCTTACGACGTGACGCCGCTGGGCCATATTACCCACCCGGAATATTTCCTGTACTACCGCGACATTCCGGTGCGCATGGACACGCGGGCGAACGACGCTACCATTGGCCGCAGGCGTCCCCCAACCAAGGCTTTTCTGGAAGTGAGTTACGAGTATAAAACCCCCTGGAAAGTGGATTATGCGTACAAAACCCTGCCGGGCTTTGAAGAAATTGTGATTGAGTTGCTGGCGTGCCCCGTCAATCGGAAATAACTATTTACTTTAAATACATTTGTATCTAACCACAACCGCCAAAAATTGAAAAAACAACTTTTGTCTGCACTATTCTGGTTGCTTCCTGTTTGTGCCTTGCTTGCCCAGCAAGATAAGGTCGCCTTTGATTACAACTTCATCCACTACGACATTGAGGATGGGTTGCCCAGCAATGAGACCTATATTTTTAAAGAAGATCAGGAAGGGTACCTCTGGATAGGAACGGACAAAGGCGTTGCCCGTTTCAATGGCTACGAATTCAAAAACTACACCACGAATGACGGCCTGACGGATAATACCATGCTTAGAATGGCGTTGGGACCAGACGGAAAATTATGGATGACTGGTTACAACAACAGCCTGTGCTATGCTGAGAAAGGGAAGGTCTATGCTTTTGAAGGAAATGAAAATTTACTAAAGCTGACAAACAGGGTATTTGGCTCAGCGGAAATTGACATTGATAAAAACTACAACATCTTCTACAGAGCCCTTAGAGGAGCGTTCATTATTTCCGGGGATGGTACCTTGAAACAATTCTTCCCGGTACGTTACGAAAACACCCCTGAAGAGCACCGTTTTGTCAGGTTTAACGGCGAGCTTAAATCTTATTGCTCTGCTCCGGGAGCTACCCCGGGTATTCATCCAGTCAGGATTTATTTGTCGGATACTACCTATTATCAAACCAGACTTCCCTTTAAAACCATAAGTTCCTATTTTCTTCATTTTCAAGGTAAAAAATACTTGTATGCTCATGGAACCCTCTTCATTATTGATAAGGATCAAAAGGTTGTTGAGAAAAAATTTGAAACTCAGGGGATTGGTATGTTAACGCCGATTGGGGAAGAAATCTGGGCCTGTTCCATGAAAGGCATTCTTGTTTTGGATGGGAAAGGAAATATAAAAAACACCCTGCTCGAAGGAGAACAAATCAGTTCTGTCTACCTGGATAAAAACAATAATATCTGGATTTCAACCTTGAACAATGGGATTTACCAAATTAAAAACAAAGCAATTAAAGTTTTAAAAAAGAATAATGTTTCTGTTAAGTATCGTTTCCCTATTCTGTTGACCCGTGGCGAGGTAATTACTGCGGTAAACTACTCGGATGAACCGGCCTGTAGCGTTATGAAGGTCCCATCGGTAAATCTTGAAATATTCAATCAACAATGCAATGCTAACTATTTAGCTCAATTCAATCTCCCTAATTCAATCAAAAACCGGCAATTCACCTTTGAGCAATATTTACCCTGGATCGATGCTGTAAGCAAGGCCAAGGCCATGCATCAATATAAAGACGACCTTTATGCTGTGAGCCATCTCACTTTATTTCGGAAAGCGCTCCGGGATAAATCCGGGGAATGGCAATTTTTGGCTTTTCTGCATGGCAACAGGGTATTGAACACCTTATATGTATTAGATGAAAACCATGTCCTGTTGGGGGCCCGGGATGGGCTTTACGAGGCGAGAAATGGGCAGATTGTTAAACACCCCACCAGCGACAGCATTAAGTCCAGGGTTCAGGACATCGAGTTGTTGAATGCCGATACCATTTTAGCCACGCGGGGCAACGGGTTGAAAGTTTTGGGCAAAAATGGCATTCGCAGTCTGACCGAAAAAGAAGGTTTGTTAAGAAATAACATCAATAATCTGTTCAGGTACGATAATCAGGTCTGGATTGCTACTGATGGCGGGGTGAACCTGCTGTTTGCAAAAGGCGATTCTTTGGTGCTTGAAAAGAAAATTACCCAGGCCGATGGGTTGAGTTCCATACAAATCCGACAACTGCTGTTGCTGGATGGCATGGCCTACCTGGGGGCAGAAAAAGGCTTGTGCCAGGTCAACCTCAGTCTTTTGACAGCAAACCAGACCGCGCAAATCCCGGTGTATTTTACGAATATCCGGATCAACGACACCGACACCCTTGTGCTCAAACGTTATGATCTGGCTCATGACCAAAAATTGATCCGCATTGACTATGAAGCGCTGGATTTCAAACAATCGGGCCAGATTTTATACAAATACCGGATGAACGAACTTTCTGACCGGTGGGATTATACGCAGAGTCGTAGTGCGCTGTACAGCAATCTGTCGCCTGGAAAATACGTCTTTGAAGTAGCTGCCCAGTTCGCCAATGGCGACTGGACCCAGCCCGTGCAGATCGAGTTTTTTATTTCCAAACCTTATTGGGCGACCTGGTGGTTCAGGATTGGCGGCGCTGTTTTCCTCTTTGGTACCGCTTACCTGCTCTATGCTTCTTCGAGTGCAGCCCGTAAAAAGCGGGAACAATTGGCTAAAGAATTGAATACCAGCAGGCAAATGGCGCTCGGCAGCCAAATCAATCCGCATTTCATCTTTAATTCCCTGAATGCCATCTACAATTTTCTATTGAAAAACAAAGATGAAATTGCCCAGAGTTATTTGGTGCGCTTTTCGCGGTTGATCAGAAACGTTTTTGAAAATTCGATGGAGCGCTACATCCCGATTAGCCAGGAATTGGAAACGCTTAAACTGTACTTGGAATTAGAGCAGTTGCGGTTTTCCAATAAATTTAGTTATAATATTCAAATTGCAGAAGACATCCGGCAGGACAGTACTTATATCCCGCCGATGTTGTTACAACCTTTAGTAGAAAATGCTATTTGGCATGGATTGCTCAACAAAGAAGACCAGGAACCGCCGCTGCTGCAAATTTGGGTTGAAAAAGAAGGCGATAAGCTCAGATTCGCGATCAGTGACAACGGAGTAGGCCTGAGCCAGTCGCGGGAAAAGCAAAAAAACCAGATCCTCCGCAAGGGAAAATCAACCGGGCTTACCATTACAAAAAAAAGAGTATCCTTAGTTAACGAATACTACAATAAGGAGTTCTATTTTTCAGTTGAAGAAAACAAGGGAGACCCACGAATCAAGGGAACAACCGTTGCCTTTTCATTACCGCATATCAGCAGCAAACCTGAATAAAATGATCCACAGTATTATTGTTGATGACGAAGACCACGCCATCGAAAGTCTCGCAATATTGCTAAAAAAATATTGCCCGGAGATTGAGGTCGTTGACAGCGCCACCAATATTCTGGACGCCATCAAAAAAATCAACCGTCACAAACCGGATTTAGTCTTCCTCGACGTCAGCATGCCCAGCGGATCGGGCTTTGACTTGTTGGATGCGCTGGGAGAAATTCACTTCCAATTCATCTTTGTAACTGCTTTTGAAAATTATGCGATTGACGCCCTGCGGCGGAATGCTTTGGATTACCTGATCAAGCCCATTGATGCGACAGAGTTGAAAAATGCCATCAGCAAGGTCAACCTGAGTGCAACAACAACGAACCATATCGGCGCTTTATCGAATACGCGCCTCTGCCTGCCGGTCGCTGATGGGGTAGAATTCGTCCAATACGACGAAATCATCCATCTGGAAGCGGAAGGCAACTACGTCAAAATACATACCACAACTCACAAAAATCCGATCATCGTTGCCAAAACTTTAAAAGAGTTAGAATCTAAGCTTTCTACCCAGTTTTTTATCCGTTGCCACCGGTCACATATTGTGAGCATCCAAAAAATCAGAAAATACAACAGGGCCGATGGCGGCCACTTAGTCCTCTCAAATGGCAACCTTGTTCCTCTTTCCGGTAGCCGAAAAGTAGATTTTACCGACTTCATTTGAATCGTTTACTCAGTCAAAACGGGGTTTCACACAGTCAAACGGGGGTTTCGTCATTTTTTTCAGCAACGTGTACCTAAGTTGCTTAGACTTGTGGCGTGGATTTAACAGATCGGCGAGTGCGCTCTCCGATGGTTCGGAATTGGTCTCTAATATAATCTAAGCAGCCAGAGTAACTAAGACAGCAGCGGGGTTTTGGCTCCGCTGCCTTCTATTTCTTTTGTTTTACCACAGCCTCGAACGCGCTCCCTGCTGCTTTACTCTCCATCCAGGAAATGAAGTCGAAATATTCGAAGGCTTTGCGCTCGAACTCGTTCTGGCGAAGGTCTTCCATTTCGCTGATCAGTTGCCGGAAACCTTCCGTTCGGGCTTTGGGCGTCAGCCAGCCGGGGTAGTGGCGCATGAGTTTCAACATCACCGATTCTACGCGAAAAAGGCGCTCCCGTTTCGACAAAAACCGATAAGTAGACTGTACGATGTATTCTAAAAGCTGGTCGTTGCGGAGTTCGTAATGGACCACCAGGTTGAGCAGGCGACCAAAACAGTGGATGTCCTGACGCGTTTCAAGGGCCGGATCCTGCAGCAGGAGGTTGACCCAATCGAGCGCCTGGTCGTAGTCGGCAGCTCCAAAATGCAGGTAAGCTAAATTGTAATACAGCCCCAGTCGCTGTTGCGCATTCACTTCTTCTTCGTATTTCCGGAAAAGTGATTCCCGTTCCCGGATCTGCGCTACGCCCTTCGCAAACTGGCCAGTGCTGAGGTAAAAATCTACTTCTAAGTTAAAGCTGCGCACAAACAGCCGGCGTTGTTGCTCGGGCGAATCGGCTGGCACTTCACGGAGCTTGCGCAAGGTGTCGGGAATGTCGCTGAAATGCCCCAGTCGTTGCTGCACGATATACAGGTTGATGAGGGCGCTGCTGTACTGGCGTACCATGCGGCCTTTCACCGTTCTCGACTCAAACATTTGTACCAACTGCCCAACGTGTTCGTAGCTGTGTTCCGGTTCGCCGCGAAACAAGTGGTATGAAAAGCGCGCATTGTGATAAAAATAACGCGCGTAGAAGGACCGGGCATGGTCGGCGCTGCTGAATTGCGGCTGTTCAAAAAGTTGATCCAGCGCTGCTTTTTCCGTCTCGTTGCGCACGGCTCCTTTTTTCCAGTAAGGAATGAACACCCGGTCGTTGAGCGCCTGAAATTCCAGAAAATTCCGGTGTTTGTCCAACAAATCAAACTCTTCCTGCACCCCGTGTGCGATGTAATCTTCGAGCCTGCCGAAATCATTGCGGCTATGTGCAATCTGGTGTTCCCAGCGGTACACTTCCAGCAATTGCAGAAAGCGCTCATTGTCGGCGGCGGTAGATTTGGCTTTGCTCAGCGCTTTTTCGCTTTGCTGGTAAAGCCCTTTGTCGAACAACAACTGCGCATTGCGCAATTGGGTGTAAAAGCGGTCTTCTGCCCGGCTTTCGTGGAAGCTGCGCAAACTGGCTAAAATGATGCCGTAGAGGTAGTTTTTGGCAACGTGTAACTGGCGAATGAAGGCTTCATCCGGAAATTTTTTGCGTAGCATTGCCTCGTCGTACGCCTGTTGCTTTTCGATGGCGTTGAACAGGCGCAGGTACTGGTTTTCGCCGTTCAACGCGTGCCTTGATGCGTAGAGCTTAAAATACCGTTTCTCCTGCTTGTTGAGCGACTGAACCAATTGAAAAAGGTCATCAGAGGGTGTTTTCATTGTTTCAGACTTCTACGTTTAAATTAAAAAAACCTTTCTTGCTTCAAAGATTTGCAATAAATTTCAGAATGACAAGCGCGCTCTGGGCGCAATTTTTGCTATCAGGTTCACAATCAAATCTTAATATGCTCATGATCCCATTCGACAACCTTACTGCTGCCTGCGGGTCGCCCGTTTTTTCGCCTGCTACCGGTGTTTTTTACCGTTTTTCAAGGGCGGTGACCGGTGCACTGGACTTAAAAGTAAAACTAATCGCTTTTTCTTTTTTCTTTTTTGGATGGGCCAACGCCCAAACCGGAGAACCAACAGACTTTTTTTTCACCGATTGCGGTTTCATCCTGGCCGGCGAACTGGCTTCTCCCTCCTGCGCAGGCGCTTCAGACGGCAGCGCGCTGGTTTACCCCTTCATCGGCGAAGGACTCACTTACGAGTGGATCGGCCTCAATAACCTGACCAACAACGCAGCCAACCTCGCCGCAGGTACCTACCAATTAGTCGTTTCAGATGGCGCGTGTACAGACACTATTTTTATCCCTTTGCAAGATCCGCCGGCCATTGTTGCGCCGCTTTTGGATACGGCCATTTGCGCATTCAGCGCGCCGATTGACCTCACCGATGGCGTCAGCGGCGGAGCAGGCGACTACTCAGTGACAGCAGTCGTCTCCCTGCTGGGCGCCGATGTGGATTGCGCGCCCTGTGCCGGCAACATCGTTGTCATTGACGAAACGACCGTGCTGGACGTAACGCTTCAGGATGCGACCGGCTGTACGGCATCCCGGTTGGTGATCGTCTCTTTGCTGGATCTGCTCACTGCTACAGCAACTACCATGCCCGAAACCTGCAACAACAACGGAAGATTGGAAGTATTGGCCGACGGAGGTTCTGGTAACTACCTATATGGTTTGGAAAACACATCCACTGGCGATTTACAGACATCCAATATCTTTGAAGGATTGGCTGGCGACGAACTCTACACGGCCATCGTATTTGACCTTGCCGGGTGTACAACGACCGCTCCCGGCTTCGTAGGCTTAGCGCCCGATTTTTCACCGGCCTCCATTGCCTCATCCAATGCCTCGTGCTATGGATCCAACAATGGAGAAATTGTCATCACCGGAACCAATGCCAACGTGATCGGCTATGGGTTGAACACCGTTAACGGATCAACTACCCAGCCTTTCTTTGGCAACCTGGCGCCTGGAAACTACACCGTTTTTGTAATTGAACCGGACAACTGCGTCAATGGCTACCCGGTGGTGATCGGACAACCGGATTCTCTACAAGTTGTGCTGACGGAAGTGGCCGATGTTTCCTGCCCGGGCGGCGCTGACGGCTTAGCGGTAATCAATGCGTTGGGTGGGAATAGCGGCTATCGTTACGCCCTGAACAACGGCGCGTTTAATCAAAACAACGTTTTCGACCACCTGCAAGCCGGCACCTATTTAGCGCGCGTTCAGGATATGCGCTTTTGCGAAAACACCCGCGTCTTCACCATAGCGGCGCCGGATCCGCCAGACCTCGGCGCGGTAACTGACCCAAGCTGTACGGGTGAACCCACCGGGAGCATTGTGATCGTTGAGGCCGGGAAATTGCTCATTGGCGAGTTCCAGTTTTCCTTAGACAGCATCAACTGGCAATCGGAAAACCTCTTTGAAGGATTGGAGCCGGGCGTTTATACCGTGTATATCCGCTATCCCGACGGCTGCGTATTTTCGGTGATTGCAATTGTGAGCCAGTCTGCGGCCCCCCTCATCTTCCTTAATACCGGCGAGCCTGCCTGTTTCGGACTTGCGGATGGTTTTATTGAGGTAGAAACCGCCGGTGGGGAACCGCCCTTCGGATTTGCGCTCAATGGCGGTAGTTTTCAACCGGACAGTGTGTTCAACGGATTGGCCGCCGGGCCTTATCTCATCAGGATTCAGGACGCCAACAACTGCCTGCTTTCCATTGAGCTTGCCCTGGAGCAACCGGCCTTGCTGGAAACAATGTACCAACTTGAACCGATGGGGGAGGGGCGCTGGTACGTCAACCTCATCGTTACCGGCGGCGTCACGCCTTATACGTATAGCTGGTCAACCGGATCGCAGGCAGAAGACCAGTTCAACCTGCCTACCGGAAACTACGAGGTCACCGTCACCGATGCCCAGGGGTGTGAGTCGCTTTTGATGGTCATGGCGGGCACTACAGGAACCGAGACCTTCTCTTTATTAAACGGGGTTCGGGTTTTTCCGGTGCCGACGGATGGCGATGTGCAGGTGCAATTTGAACTGCCGGTTTCCCAGGCTATTTTCGCCCGGCTTTTCGATGCGCGGGGCGTTGCGCTTTGGCAAAATGAATTTACAGGCGGGAATCGCTTTGGCTTGCCATTGCAGGATTTTACTGCGGGCGTTTATTGGTTGGTACTAGAGAATGGGGGGCAGCGCGGGGTGTTTCGGGTTGTAAAAATGTAGGCGGCGACAGTGGCGATTTCCTGGTTTCATTTGCTGCTTATTGATTTAAACACACTTTATAGTTACTTTTGTAAAAAATCATGATAACATGAGTGCAAGCACCATATTCCGGGAAGCGCCTGTTCAGGTAAAACCGCCGAGGAAGATTTCCATTCAGGCTTTCTTGCGCAAGTATCGCAAAGGAGGTCCGGGTACGAAGTATGAATACAACCAAGGCGTGATTGAAAAAACCGAGGCCATGAGAATCAAGGAACAATATCTGGTATTCAATATTCTAAGACATTTCTCTGGGACACCTGCCGCCGGAAGTGGCCATCAAATTGTTCAGGAATTGGAAATATGGACCTCGGAAGACCAGTGGCGCAAACCTGATTTGGCTTTCTTGACAATAGAACAAGCCCGCGCAGGTACACAAGGTTACGAACCCGTTCCCGAATTTATTATCGAAGTTATCTCACCCAATGATAAAATCAACCTCGTCAAAAACAAAGTTTATGAATATTTTAAGGCAGGCGTGAAGGTACTCTGGCATGTTTTTCCACAGCAAAAAGTGGTGGAAGTCTATCGCGCCCCCGAGTCGGTGCAAGTTTGCAGTGGTAGCAAGCTGTGCAGCGCAGAGCCGGTAGTCGAAGGCTTTGTGATGAAGGCAGAGGAGGTTTTTAGAGAAGTGTGAAGTCCCAAACGGCGACTGCCAACTGCTAACTAAAACCTGCCAACTCGATTAAAACCGATAACTCACCGCAATATCATTCAACCAGCGACCGGCGAACAATTCAATTTGACGAATGGCATATTGGTCATTCTGGCCCTGGCTGTTCAGGAAGCTGCGCTTGCCAAAGCGGTATTGCAGCAGCGGGCCGAATTCCAGGGTAAAATGAATGCGCTCGGAAAGCTTAATTTTTGTTCCCAAAAAAGGAATTATACCAACAGCATAGTCTATGGCGGCATATTCCCGGATGGATTTTAGGGGACGCGTATCCCGCCCATCGAGCAATTGATCCGAGACCACCACATCGCCTTGCTGCACCGAAAAATGGAAGTCTGCGCCGTAGTAGAGATTCTGACCTTTCACGCGGATGATTTTGGCAACCCCGATGTTGATTCCGATGGCAACCCCGGGAACGTAGTAATTGTAAAGCGTCATGGAGTCCACAACGCTGCGGCGGAAGGGTTCAAATTCGTCAAAATTGGACTGTACAAAAAACTTGAAGCGGGTATCCATCCCAGGCTGGTTTTCTTTGTAAAAAACCTCCAAACCGGTCGTTTTAGCCTGATGGCCCGAAGCCATGACAATGGGGATGATGAGGTCAATGCCCAGTTCGGTGGTGTTTTGCGCCTGACTGTTTCCAATCAGTAAAACAAGGCAGACCAATGGTACGAGGAAACGCTTCATGTTCACGAGAAAGTTGATCCTTTTTAGGAACGGCATCCACCCGGTTGAATTATTCCCGCTTTTTCTTTAACAATCTGTTCGTTGTGTAATGGAGCTTTGGTTACTTTTGCGAAAGTTGAGTATTTGATAGCTGAGTATTTGAGGAGTTGAGTATTCGAGTATTTGAGGAGCTGAATATTCGAGGATTTGAGGAACTGAGTATTCGAGTATTTGAGGAGTTGAATATTCGAGGAAACCAAAGATTCGATGGGAAGTATCGAATACTCAAATACTCAAATCACCAAATCCTCAAATACTCAAATCACCAAATCCTCAAATACTCAAATTTTCAAATCCTCATCTATGTCCCTCAAAATAGACATGCACACCCACATCATCCCGGAACGGATGCCGCGTTTTGCAGAAAAATTCGGTTACGATGGGTTTATCCACTTAGAGCACCACAAGCCTGGTTTTGCGCGCATGATGAAGGGCGAGCAGTTTTTCCGGGAAATCGAAGCAAATTGCTGGGACGCTCAATTGCGCATCGAAGAATATGCAACGCATCGTACGCAAATGCAGGTGGTGTGTACCATTCCGGTGCTGTTTTCTTATTGGGCGAAACCGCAGGATACCCTTGCTGTGGCGCAGTTTTTGAACGACGACATTGCCAAGTTGGTCGCCGACCATCCACAACACTACATCGGCCTTGGCACCCTGCCCATGCAGGACACTACCTTAGCCATACAGGAACTTGAGCGCTGCAAAACGATCGGCTTAGTGGGCATCCAGATCGGTTCCAACATCAATGAACGCAACCTGAACGAGCCGGAATTCCAGCCCATCTTCGAAGCTTGCCAGTCGCTGGGCATGGCGGTTTTTGTACACCCCTGGAACATGATGGGAACCAAACACATCGAAAAATACTGGCTGCCCTGGTTGGTGGGCATGCCTGCCGAAACGGCGCGCGCCATCTGCTCCATGATTTTTGGCGGGGTATTCGAGCGTTTCCCGGCCTTGCGGGTGTGCTTTGCGCACGCGGGCGGCTCCTTCCTGCCCACCATCGGGCGCATCGAGCACGGCTACAATTGCCGCCCAGACCTCGTGGCGGTGGACAACCCCGTGAACCCGCGCGACTACCTCGGCAAATTTTGGGTGGACTGCATCACCCACGACCCCGTGATGCTGCGCTACGTGTTAGATATGGTGGGCGAAGACAAGGTGACGCTCGGATCCGATTACCCCTTCCCACTCGGCGATTTGGAAATTGGCGCGTTTATCGAAACGATGGGCCTACCCGAAGCGACGCTGGAAAAAATTTATTGGCGGAATACGTTGGATTGGCTGGGAATGGCGGGGCTTAATTTTTTCCAAAAAACCACTTTGTCTTCTCCGTCCCGATAAAAATCCCGAATCACGGCCGCTCTTTCATAATGGCATTTGTCGTAGAATTTTCTTGTCAGTTCAAATTCGGGTAACCCGGAAGTTTCTACCAGTAAGATCCTTTGCCCTGATTCCAGCAGCAAGTTTTCTATGTAATACATGATTTCAGAGCCAATGCCTTGGTCTTGATAATCCTTACGCACTGCAATCAGGTATAGATTGTATGTTCCTTCCGTCATTCGCTCAGGTGCGCAGTAGGCTATCGCAATCGGGATGTCCGCTTCGTCTCTTGTTAGCCAGATGTCGTTTGATGACTGGTTGCTGAAATAATCTTCCATCATGTCATCCAGTAATTCTGAAGGGAACAAATCACTGGAGTCTATGACTTTTTTTAATGCGCCAACATCACTTGCGTTGACTTTTCTGATCGTTGAATTCATCCTGAATCAAAAATTTAAAGTACGTTAAAACGGAGCAACAAAGTTCATCCTTTTTCGGGATGCGCCAGTCCGAAGAAGGAGTGGGCAGAATTGATTTGACGGTTTTGATAGTTTTACTATCTTTGTTGAGCAAACTCAGCTCTTAAATACGTGCTTGAGCAGTAACCGTATTTCTAATATTTTTGTTTCAAAATATCTAATCTTCTGACTATGGCAACTTCAGCATTAATCATGTGGCTCACCACCGTAACAATCGTAGGTGGTTTTTGTGGTTTCTTTTTCTACAAAATTCTGACGACGAAAAGCGAGGCTGAACAGGAATAGACATTAAGGAACCATCAAAGTTTTAATTCGCCAATCCGAACGGGCAACAATTGCTCAGGCATTACCTTGTTGTCGTTTTCCCGATAATGTTTGGGATACCCACCCGAATAAAAATCCCAAACTTATTCTCATTTCCTGCCTATATTCGTAGCGAATAATGTTTCGTCACGCATTCACCAAAACCCATGCCACCCAACACCACCACAGTCGCCATAGACTGGAGCTTCATCCTCGACAAACTCCGCCGGGAACAATGCCTGCTGGTTTTGGGGCCGGAAGCCTATACCGGAGCTGATGGCGTCACCCACCGCGAACAACTGTTGCGGCAACTCGACATTGGCAACAACCCGAACATCGTCCGCCACTACGCCGACGACGACCTTTTTCTGTTTGATCAGCCTTACAAACGCACGTTGGTGTGCCACCAGATTCAGTCTTTTTACGAGCAGGCACAACCCAACGAAACCCTGCGCATGATCGCGGAAATTCCGTTCAATATCATCCTGACCGTAACGCCCGACGGTACGCTGGCCAAAGCCTTCGAAACAGCGGGACTGCCATACCAGTTTGGCTATTACAAAAAGGACAAAGACCCACAGCCTGTAAAAAAAGCGACCAAGCAACTGCCGTTGATTTACAACACGTTCGGCTACGTGGAAAGCGAAGAATCTATTGTGCTGACTCACAACGACCTGTACGATTACTTCAAATCCATTTTTGCGCACCGAAGTATGCCGGAGGAATTAAAAACGCAGTTGCGGGAGGTAAAAAACATCATTTTCCTTGGCGTGCCTTTCGAAAAATGGTACATGCAGTTGCTGCTGCGCGAACTGGAAATTCACCGCCAGGAATACGCTTTCATCCGCTTTGCCGCCAACCAGACGCTGAGCGACGAAGAGCGTGCCTTGTGCGTAGACCAGTTCCAGATCAACTTCGTGGCGCGCAACCTGACCGATTTTATCCGGGAATTGCACCAACAATGCGCCGACCAGGGCTTGTTGAGGAGCGCCGACAGTGGTGAAGATGCGCGCCCCCAACAAATCCGCCGCATGGTGAGCAATGCCAAATTGGATGAAGCCATCGAAATGCTGCGCGAAATCACGCCCCCCGGCGACTTAGCCGATGAAGTATCCGGACTCGCCGGGCGCTACCGGCGCTACAAGCTGAAAGAAAGCCAGGGCGTGCTGTATGAGCAGGACAAAGACGTGCAGTACAACCAAATCAGTACCAGTTTGCTGGATTTATTGAAGGAAGTAGAGGCGGGGTAAAGAGGATACGTGTCGGGCACCTCCGAAGGTGACACGTATCCTCTTTACCCCGAATAAAAAGCCGAAACCATGTCCAAACAATACCGATATCCCGGGGCGCGCCCATTCGACACCGCCCAGCAGCACATCTTCTTCGGTCGTAGTACCGACGTGGATGCGCTGGAGCGCCTGCTTGCTTTAGAGCAATTGGTGGTGCTGTATGGCAAATCGGGGCTGGGCAAAAGTTCCCTGCTCAACGCCGGTTTACTGCCCCGCGCGGAAGCAAACCTGAAGCTGCAACCACAAACGGTGCGCTTTGGCGCGTTCACAAAAGACAATCCTACCACCCCGCTCGACAAATCGAAAGAGAGGATTACAACGCCCCCTTCTGCCCTGTTGGACAGCATCCATCCAGACGACAAAGACAGCCTTTGGTACCACCTCAAAAGCCGGCAATTGGCGCAGGATGATGTACAAGACCAGGGATTTTTGCTTGTTTTTGACCAATTTGAAGAGTTGTTCACCTACCCCGAAGACGCCGTCAAAAACTTTGCGCAGCAACTTAGCGAAGCGCTGTTTACGACCATTCCCGACCGCTACCGCGCACAACTCAAGCTGCGCATGGAGCAAAACCCAGATTTTCTGAGTGCAGCCGACCTGGAACGCCTCCACACGCCTTTCCGCTTGAAAGTATTGATGGCCATCCGATCCGACCGCATGGAATTGCTCAACCGGCTCAAAGCTTTCCTGCCGCAGATCATGGACAACCTGCACGAACTGAGTGCCCTCAATCCGGAGCAGGCCGAAGCGGCGATTCTTTCCCCTGCTTTTTCGGCTGGCGATTTCGCTTCGCTGCCGTTCGACTACGAAGACCCGGCACTGGATCAGTTGCTGGATTTTTTGAGCGATGGCGGCACAGAACCCATCGAGTCATTCCAGTTACAAATCCTTTGTTCGCATTTGGAGCAGGAAGTGGTGATCAAACAAGGGCGCCGGCTGATCACGCAGGCCGATTTGGAGAAACCCGCTGACATCCTCGAAAATTATTACCTGTTGCGCATCGGCGAAATTCCCGACGAAGCAGACCGCCTTGCCGCGCGCCACCTCATTGAAGACGGCCTGATCTTTGAAGAGGAAGAACGCCGCATCAGTCTCTACGAAGGCCAGGTGCTGCGCGATTACGGCATCCGACCGGAACTGCTGCGCCAACTGCTCGACACCCACCTTATTCGCTCCGAGCCCAGTCTGCGCGGCGGCTACACCTACGAGCTGAGCCACGACACCCTTGTGGCGCCCGTGCTCCGGGCAAAGTCCATCCGTTTGGAAGCGGAACGCCGCCATCAGGCAAAATTGGCGAAGCAGGAGCAAGAAAAAGTACTGCTTGAATTGCGCCAAAAAGCAGAAGAAGAGGAACACAAGCGCCGCGAGGCTGAAGCCCTGCGCAGTCTGGCCGAAGCCGCCCAAAAAGAAGCCGAAACCGCCCGAACCAAAGCAGAAGTAGAAAAGCAAAAAGCCCAGAAAAATTTCTACATCGCCATGGGAATGGTCGTGTTGTCGCTGTTCAGTTCCGTGTTGGCGGGGTATCTTTATGATCAGACGGAAAAGGAACGGGTAAAATTGGAAATTGCAGAAAAAGAAGCGGTAAACGCCCAACAAGATGCCATGGAAAAACTCCATGCCTATGAAAGCGAACGCGCAAAAACCCTCGTGCGCGAAGGGGATGAATTTTTCCGGAATGACGAAGTTGACATGGCGCTGCACAAATACATCCGCGCGTCCGAACTAACGCCGAACGATGAAGCCATCCAGAAAAAAGTAAAAGATTGTAAGGTAATTTTGGGGGAGAATTGATGAGGGGAGCGTTGTTCGTTGAGCGTTGTAGGTTGTTCGTTGCTGTTCTGACGCCCAACAGACAACGGATGTGGGAACAGAACGAACAACGATCAACCGACAACGAACAACGGATGTGAGAACAGAACGAACAACGATCAACGAACAACGAACAACCGATGTGAGAACAGAACGACGTTTCGACTCCGCTCAACGATCAACCGACAACGAACAACTTAACCAACCACTTCATGCGAATTCTCCTTCTAACCATCTCCCTGCTGTTCGCTGCCGGCGCACTATCCGCCCAAAAGGAATGCCACTTTGCCACCCTCATGGCTGAAGGCAAAGCTTTGTTTGAAAAGCAGAACTTTCGCGCCGCGCTGAAAAAATTCAACGCTGCCCGCACTTGCGACGCCACGCAGTCGAAAGCCGTGGACGAGGCCATCAGCCGATTGTTCGATGCGATTGAAAAACAACGCGACGAAGCCAAAGCGCAGCGCGATGAAGCTCAAAAGCAACGCAAACGGGCAGAAGCCGCGCTGAAGCAAGCGGAGATTGAAAAAGGGCGCACTCAGGTTCAAATCGCAAAAAACAAAAAACTGATAGACGCTTTCTATTTTTACGAAGGAAGGCTGGCATTGGCTTACAAAAATGATCGCTTTGGCTTTATTGATACAGCCGGGAACGTGGTCATTGATTATCTGTATGAAAAAGCGGAACAATTTGA
>JBJXFD010000143.1:0-2934 GCA_046153985.1 Saprospiraceae bacterium | reverse complement strand
TGCGGCGCGGGCAATCGCTTCCGCTTTCAGAGAGCCAAGCTGGTAAGCCTGGTCGGTGCTGCCCCAACTGCAACTGATGATGTCCGCCCCGTTTTTGATGCAGTAGTCGAACATTTCGTCGGTGGTGCGCACGGCAAATGAGGTGCCGCTCAGGGGCATAAACTTCGCATTGGGCGCTGCGCCTACGATGCCCGCTCCGTTGGCCGCCGCCAGCGCCACACTCGCGCAGGGGGTGCCGTGGGTGTAGCGCACGTCGCCTTGCTGCACCGCCGTAGACTGGTTCCAGAGGTCGTAGGGCTTGTGGATTTTGCCTTTTAGGTCGGGGTGCGTGAGGTCGAAACCGTTGTCAATGACCGCGATGACGACGTTGGCGCTTCCGGCATTGCCGAGGCGGTTCCAGGCGTCCACTACCTTGGAGTCGGCGCCTTTTTTGAGTTTATAATTGACATCCTTTACGAGGCCATCGTTTTTCAGATGCCATTGGTGGGGCAGCAGGTCGTCGAGGGGCGCCGAAAAAGCATATTCGTCAAGCGGCGTATCGAAATCGGGTTCGGCGGATTTCACCAGCGAGATTGCCTGCAAGGCCTGCGCCACTTTAAGCGGGTTGGACGATTGCGGCGTTACTCGGGCAATGATCGAGCCAGGTTTGCGATCCTTCACCAGCAACAGGTGAAATTCATCCAGCACCATTTGTTGTTCTTCCGGGCCCACGCCGTCCTGAAACACGATGTAGATGTCGCCGGTGGGCACCATCGGGCGGTTGCTGCCTTCGGGGTAATAAACGTGCGTGCCGACCTCCACTTCATCGCGTTCGCGCACTTCGTCGAGCTTCTCCTCATTGGTGCTGTCGCCTTTGTTGAGGGACACGATCTGAAAACCGCCGAGGTTTTGCAGCAATTGCGTTTCAATGTAATCGGGTTGCTCCAGGTCGCGGGAAGCGGTCGTTTTCAGTCCTACCCATTGTTTGCTTTTCCGGAGGGCGATGTCGCCTTTCCCGCTTTTGATGATCAGCTTGCTCATTCTGGTGTCAGATTGTATGTGTGTGCTTATCGGTCTTTGAGAAAACGAAAATTAGGGATTTTTTGGGAATGGCAAAGGATAGGGGGAGGATTTTATGTATATCTTCGCAATGAACTTCTTTACGAATTACCATGGGAGTCCAAAAAAACAGTCTTAAATCCTTCCTGAACGAAACCGGAGAAACATTCCGGTTCGCGCTGCGTTTTTTCCAACAAGGATTTCGCCCGCGTTATGAAGTGGATGAATTTGTGCGTCAGTGTTTTGTGATTGGTTACCAATCATTGCCCTTAGTCGCCCTTACCGCGTTTATCATTGGTTTGGTGCTTACGATGCAATTGCGTCCCTCGATGGTGAATTACGGCGTGGAGGTGCAGATTCCCGCCATGGTGGGCATCGCCATTGTTCGGGAAATCGGGCCTATTTTGACCGCACTTATTTTTGCAGGAAAAATAGGCTCCAGCATCGGCGCGGAATTGGGTTCGATGAAAGTGACCGAACAAATAGACGCGATGGAGGTTTCGGGCACCAATCCTTTCAAATATTTAGTCGTGACGCGTACCCTGGCAGCGACCATGATGCTGCCGATACTGGTCATCCTGGCAGATGCGATTTCATTGTTTGGCTCCTATTTGGCGGTAAACCTGTATGAGACGCTCACATTTGGCCTGTTTTTTAAAAAAGTATTTGACAACCTGGCATACATAGATGTCATACCTGCATTTATCAAAACCTTCTTTTTCGGATTTGCAGTTGGCATAATTGGCTGTTACAAAGGCTACCATTCCCAAAAAGGAACAGAAGGCGTAGGGTTGTCGGCCAATTCCTCGGTGGTGGTGTCGTCTGTTTTGATATTTCTTATTGACCTTATTGCGGTTCAAATTGCGGAGCTGTTTCAGTAATCCAATTACTCATGACCGAATTTGTCATTAAAATAGAAGACCTTTGTAAATCGTTCGGCGACCACCAGGTGCTGGATCATTTCGATCTTTCGCTTATCCGGGGAGAAAACTTAGTGGTGCTCGGCAAATCGGGCTCCGGCAAATCGGTTTTGATCAAATGTATTATCGGACTCATCGAACCCGACCATGGAAAAATCCAGGTTTTGGGGCAGGATATCCTGTCGCTCGACCAAACGGATTTGGATCATATCCGGGTGAAAGTGGCTTTCCTGTTCCAAAGCAATGCGCTCTACGATTCGATGACGGTGCGCGAAAACCTCGAATTCCCGCTTCGCCGCCATTCTTTCCAACTCAGCGCCGAAGAAGTAGATGACATGGTGATGGAAGCCCTTCAGAACGTGGGACTCGAACACACCGTAGATATGATGCCGGCTGAACTTTCCGGCGGAATGCGAAAACGAATTGCATTGGCCCGAACGCTCATCCTCAAACCCGAAATCATCCTGTACGACGAGCCAACCACCGGGCTGGATCCCATCACAAGCGTCGAAATCATCACACTCATCAATAAAATCCAGGAAAAATACAAGACCTCCTCCATAATTATTACCCATGACATGAAGTGCGTCAAAATGGTGGCGCAGCGAATTGCCATGCTGATTGACGGGAAATGTTACGCCATAGGCACTTACGATGAATTGAGTACTTCAACTGATGAAAAAATAAGCGCGTTCTTTGATTAGTGTCTGTCTTTATAGCCCGATAACTGCGTTATGTTTGGCTCCAAAATCGGTCATTTACGCGAGTAA
The DNA here is from genome assembly GCA_046153985.1 of Saprospiraceae bacterium. GTDB lineage: Bacteria > Bacteroidota > Bacteroidia > Chitinophagales > Saprospiraceae > JABWAJ01. The sequence goes on along the minus strand of JBJXFD010000143.1, from coordinate 206 downwards.
ACTCCCGTTTTTGGAGCCAAACATGCCTTGTTCTCGAACTCTAAAGCTCAGACACCCAACTAAATGGATGGACACTAATTAGTGTCCGTCCATTTAGTCCGGTGTTGGTGCAAGCCCTGAGTTATCGGCGGCGGGTTTTTACTCACCGTTTGACTACTCATTATAGTTTTCGCATCCCTTTAGGGCTAATTTTGCTGTTTTTTGGC
>JBJXFD010000126.1:0-11523 GCA_046153985.1 Saprospiraceae bacterium | reverse complement strand
GCAAACAGCATCCTGACAAACCGCTACTGGCTTATCAGTACACACGATACTTTCTATTTTGTCAGTGCAGGAAGCCTGCGAAATGGTCTGCCCCTGAGTCCATTGGTCAAGGCTTGGATAGAGGTTGTACCAGTTGTCGTTGTTGGCCGGATTGTTGCCTAAGCCAATGCGCGCGCCGTACTGCACCCGGATGTAGGTGTTGCAGGGGATCAGAAATTCTTCGACCAAAGCGTCGCGGTCTTCCAAAACAATGGTTGGAGCAAATACGAACGTAGGAGCTGCTGTGATTAGTTGAAGGCCATCGGGATATTTCCGGCGGGCTGAACCTGCAACTTTAACCCGTATGCGACCCCGGAGGTCGCCACGAGCAGCGCCATTTTAAAAATGAAGCGGTTGGAAAGAAATGGAGCTGCGGCACGAGCGGGACTTGAAACAGTTATTTGAACATGACCAATTCATTCAAGACAATTAGAACGTCTAACTCCATCTGGAAACCCTGCTTTAGGAATAGATTCCTGTAACCAGGATCGAAATTTTCCATTAATAATGTACAATTTATCATTATATTCGAAGAAAATACTTGGCCCAACTACTACCTTATCTCTATGGCCTGAATTATAAATAAGATCAATTATCATATATGGAGGAATTCCTTCAATACTTTTATCTGCTGATTCAAATTTATCTGGCCTAAAAAAAGAAAGAAAGTTGTTAATTACTACTTTGTCTTCAGTGCAAAAATAAGAAACATAGCGCGTTCTTATATTTCTGGCTTCAAGCTCCGTCCACCTCGCTTCCGTATTTAAATCCCATGGTATATAGTAAACCTCTATCCGATCAAAAGAGGTTAATTCAACATGCGATTTGCATTGAAGAAAGCATAAAGCAAAAAATGATAAGCTCCATAATGAGTAACGGCTCATAAAAAGAAAATTTTAAACAAAAAATATTTTTTGGAGTCTAATAGCATGTTGGGAACTTTCCGACATGCTATTATATTATTATTTCCCTCCGATACTTTTCAGGTACAGGTGTACAGGTACAAAATTTATTAACATGAAGTCTATTAAAATTTAATGCCTCCTATCTTCTGTGTAGATATGTTCTTCAGTACTTTTAGTAGAAAACAAGCCATCTGCACGGAACTTCCCCAATTTACCATGACTACTTCTCTGAGATTGCCCAAGCATTTTTGCTGCAAAATGCTCAACGCTCTTTATTACCCACATCTCTTCATAGTTTTTAAAACCATAGTAACCTCCTGATGCCATTTGTTGCTCACTTTCAAATTTTTTTATACCATCTGCATCATAAGGATTCCACAACCCCATTTCTTTTGCTCTAACTCCCAATGGGTCATACATATCCCAGTAAAAATGCCCCAATTCATGCAATAAACTAACCGCAGGGCTATGCCTTCCTCCATCCAAATGAATAAGCCCGCCTTCATAACCCCATAAGACATTCTCTCCTGCGGTGCCATTTTGTTCATGCCAAGCTAATTCATTTATCACGACTTTATTATTATCTAAAGCCAAAGTGTTTATAATATTATGCTGATCTGCCCCCCTTGCCCGCTCGCGCTGAAGCTCCCCCACTTTCCACCCTCTTTATTTTAAAATGCCGCTGCTTGTTGCGACCTCTTGGGTCGCATACGGGTTAAGGCTGCGGGTTCAGCCCGCCGTCAAGAATCTATGATTTTTATTCCAGAAGAGGCTCGCTTTTCTCTTGTCTGAACCAGAATTCACAGAATTTCAGAATTCCCAGAATCGCGCTATCCTGAAAATTCTCTAATTCTGTGAATTCTGGTTCAGACATTATATAATCGGCTCAATCTGCACCGCATCACCGAGATGAACAATGTGCTTTTTGGGCCAACCCCGAAACCAGATGCTTTTTCCACCACCTACAACTACGACGAGGCGGGCAATATCCAGCAGCTCACGCGGCGGGGCCTCATCGGCACGGGCGCCATCAATACCTTGCAATCTGACATTATAGACCAGCTTACACGTATGCGGGCAGCAGCGGGGTGTCCTCTGTACTGGCGAGCGTGGAAGATGTAGCCGGCAATCCCATTGCCCAGCCCTTAGGCGTAAACGCTCCCCTAAGCGGCTACGGCCACGATGGCAACGGCAACATGACCTTAGCTGGCCCGGTATCAGCCCAGTACAACATCATGAACCTGCCGACCAAACTGACCACGGATGCAGGCACCCGGTATTTTGGCTACGTGTATGGCGAAGGCAAATACAGTGCGCGCATCGAAGCCACGCCCAGTGACAACCCCATTGAGGAGACAAGGCACTACCTCTAATTATGCGGAGAATGAGCCGGTGATGAATTCCCCAACAAGCTCTTAACCTTTTTGACGTTCTTTAATGCGCTCAAATTCCAATTCATAGCGGCTGTCGTTTGTCCCCATCACGCGGTCCCAGAAATTAAAATACAACCCGTAATTGCAGTTGGAGCGCTGATGGTGCATGTTGTGGTGCGTGGACGTGTTCATCCATTTCCAAACGGGGTGGCGCACAAAGCCTTTTGGAAACAGCTCGTATCCAAGGTGGCCGGTCACGTTAAAAAACAATGACCACACGGTGAACAGCAACAAAACAAGCGGATGAAACGGCACACACAAAATGGCAACGGGAATGATGCCGAATTCCAGCACGGCTTCTAAGGGCTGAAAAGACAGCGAAGCCCACGGCGTCGGATTTCGCGATTGGTGATGCACCCGGTGCGTCAGCATGAAAACTTTCGGGTGGTGCATCACGCGGTGCATCCAGTAAAAATAGGTGTCGTGCAGGACGACCATAAAAACAAAAGAAAAAGCAAGATAGCCCCAGCCGTAAACGCTTATATCGGTGTAAATCTGGGTAAACCCGGCTGCACGCGCGCAATAAATGCCAATTCCCATCAAGGCAAAAATCAAGGCCGTAGACGCAGAATGCAGCACTTCGCTCCAGATGTGCTTTGGGGCTGGAAACCGCTGCTGAATCTTGAATTTCAGCCAACTGCGCCGCTTAATCACATAAAAAACAAAAAAAGCGACGCCCGCCATAAACGCATAGCGCAAAAAAATGGTGGCCGCGCCGAGTAACCCGCCAAGCGGAATGCCGAATTTTTCAATGAAGAAGTACATGGGAAAGGGTTTTGACGGTGGACGGTAGACGGTTGACGGGCCCGTCAACCGTCCACCGTCCACCGTTATTTCAATACAAATCAATCGTATGCGAATTTCCATTGACGATGATCGTCACGCTGCCGTTGCCGTTGAAGACCAGGTCGCCTTCATAGCTGAAGCTTCGTCCGGCGGTGCCGCTGCCGGTCAGCGTAAAGCTCGCAATCCCGCTTACAATGCGGCGCGTGCCTTTGTCTAAGTTCAGGTCGTCGAGGCCAAACAGAAGGTTGGACGTAAACGCATTCTGGTTGCGCACCTTCGAGGTTTGGTTCCCTTGCCGGGAATACGTTCCATTGATCACATAGTTGGCGCCGGTGATAATATTTTCAACCAGCCAGTCGCCGGCAGCGCTGTCGTCAGAAATCATGCGCGCCGTTTCATAGTTTCCTTCCGCCGTGCGGTCAAAGTCGAGGGATTGCGGAATCGAGGCATTGTTGCAGTTCAGCGTCCAAATGAAGGTCGCATTGTAAGACGCCGTAATGAGGGGGTTGGCGTAGCTGTAGCTTACCATTGAATCCTGCGTTTCGCCACAAGGCCCGCCGCCCAGCCCGTCTTTCACCGTGTATTGTTCGGCGATGTAAACAGCGTCTTCTGATTGCGCGGCAAGGCCATCCGTATCATTGAGCAGCGCGCCTTCCACCACAGCAACAATTTCTTCTTCGCTTAGAATAGCTTGCGGTTCTTCCGTTTCTTTGTTGCAGGAGGCCACAAACAGGCTTGCCATCAGGAGGAAAAACAGGCCGAACAGGTTTTGAGTGTTTTTTTGAAATGCGAGTTTCATGATGTCTGAATCATTTTGAAGGTTAAAAAAATGTTTAGGAACGTGGCGTAAATAAGTTATCTGGATTCGGCGAGGCTATTTTTTTACCAGGCAAGGCGCGAGAAGGGAGCTTAGCCTAAGCTAAGTGACCTTCGAAGCAACGAAGCATGGTGGAAAAAGAGACCGCCCAAACAGGGAAGTTATTTACGACACGTTCCTTAGTTCGATTGATGGCACAAAGAAGGGGAGGGCAAGAGCTGCCCGCAAAATTTATTCAACCACCGGGGATAAAGCTTCAATGAGCGGCAAAACCTGCCTCCCAAACCGGTCATTGAAGGTTTCCAGCAATTGGTTGAATGTTTTGGAACGGGTCGGCAGAGGCCGGTAGATTTGCTTTGTAAAAAAACGCACCATGGAAACTCAGGAAAAAGTCATAAACCGGAGGTTGCAAACCGGGTTGCACATTGCCTTTTGGCTATTGGCTTTCGCAATCCATATCGGATTTTTCAGCCGCTTTTTTTCACCAGGCGTCACCTTTTTGCGCGGCCTCGGCAATATTCTGCCCTTAGTCTTTATCTTTTACCTAAACCTGTTTTTGGTCAATCGCTATTGGGAACGTGGGCGCTACTTCCTTTATATTTTTCTGGTCATCTTACTGGTCTTGTCTGTAACGGCGCTGCGAACGCGCATCAACCTCCTTTTTCCCGATATTGAACGCAATGCGCTCTTCCTGGGAAACGAAAAATTCAGTTGGCGGATGGCAGCGCTTGTCACCAATATCGGGGCTTTGCTGGTCAGCGCGCTGTACCAGATTCTCCAAAACCGCAAACGAGCGGAACAACGTTCACTTGAAGTCATCAACCGCCAGAACGAAGCGCAGTTGCAATTCTTGCGGGCGCAGATCAACCCCCATTTTCTGTTCAATACCCTGAATAATATTTACGCATTGGCGGTGGCTAAGTCCGATAAAACGGCCAATATGGTGTTGCGTTTGTCCAACCTGTTGCGCTACGTCGTGTACGATGGCAAAGCAGAACAAGTGGCGCTTACGCGCGAAATTGAACACATCCACCAATACATCGAATTGTTCCAACTGCGTTCGGAAACGCCGGCCAACATCCGCTTTGCCGTGGAAGGCCAAACCGAGGGCTACATGATCGAACCGATGATCCTGATTCCCCTTGTGGAAAACTGCCTGAAACACTGTGATTTTGACACCAACGACCAGGCTTTTGTGCTTATCACATTGAAAACACAACCGGGGAAGCTTTTTTTTCAAACGATCAATTCAAAAAGCGACAGTGACCTGCAAAAAGACAAAGTGGGCGGGGTTGGCCTGGAAAATATCCGCAAACGCCTGCTGCTGAAATATCCGGAGCGGTTCTCGTTTGAGATCAGCGATAAAAAAGATACTTTTGAAGTGCGGCTGGAAATGTAATCTATACTTCGCGCTGCTTGGTTTTGTGCATGAACTTCGGCATAACACTTTGATTAGCAGCGCTCAGTATGACAAAATCGGCTTCGCACCTAGCGGTGCGAGGTATAAAATAGTAGTATGGCAACCATCAAAACCCTGCTGGTAGACGACGAATACCTCGCACTAAACCTGCTGGAAACCTTTATTCAGGAAACTCCGGAATTGGAGATCGTGGACAAAGTCAAATCCCCGGTCAAAGCGCTGGAAATCCTGTCCCAAACCCAGATTGACCTGCTTTTCCTCGACATTCAAATGCCGACGCTCAGCGGCAATAACCTGCTGCGCACCCTTTCCCGTCCGCCGGTCACGATTTTCACAACGGCTTATGCCGACTTCGCTGTGGAAGCGTTCAACCTGAACGTTGCCGATTATTTATTGAAACCCTTCTCTTTTGAAAGGTTCCTTCAGGCGGTGAACAAAGCCAAAGAACGCCTGCGCGAAAATCCGGTACTCCAAACCGGCGCCCCCCTCCCATTGGTCGGCACGGAAGAGAACCGGGATTTTTTTTCGGTGAAAGTGGATGGGAAAGTGGTGAAGGTGCGCTACGAAGACATTCTTTTCATCGAAGGGCTTAAAGAATACGTGCGCATTGTTTGCCGTGACGCCCGCTACGTGACCTTAGAAAGCCTGAAAAACTTAGAGGAGTCATTGCCGCAGAACAATTTTGTGCGGGTTCACAAATCTTATATCGTTGCCAAAGACAAGGTGCAGGCGCTTGATGGCAACCTGCTGGAAATCCAGAAACATAAAATACCCATCAGCCGTACGAAACGCGACGAGATAGTGCACGAAGTTTTTTACAAGTAGTATCTGTCTTTAGAGTCCGAGGCTTCGGCTGCGCTCAGCCGCCAGCTCAATGACCGCTCGTTGAGCGAAGTCGAAACGGGGCCTTCGCATGCCTTGCTCTCGAACTCTAAAGAACAGCCACCGACTGAATGAACGGACACTAAGTAGGAGATTTTTCTACTGGTGGTAGCGGTTAAACCGGAATCTGCCGAGATAAATCTGCGGTTTTCATAAACCTCTTTATTTTTGTGGGCGTTACTAATCCATTCGGCACAACGCTTTGCATTCATTGTTCGCACCAAATCTTTCAGGAAATTGAAACATTCGATCAAAATAACCGCCATTGTCTTATTGGTTCTGATTTTAGATCAGACGTTGAAAATATGGGTAAAAACAACTTTGGCGCACGGCGACTCCATCTTTTTGTTTGGCTGGGATCGGGCGCAAATTCACTTTGTTGAGAACCCGGGCATGGCTTTCGGATTAGAATTGGGCGGTGAATACGGGAAACTGGCCCTGAGCCTGTTCCGCATCTTAGCCGTCAGCTTCCTGATTTATTACCTGCGCATTTTGATCAAAAACAAAGCGCCGTTCGGGCTGCTGTTCAGCTTTGCCTGCATTCTTGCAGGCGCCATCGGCAACATCATTGACAGCGCTTTTTATGGGCTCATTTTTTCTGAATCCTGTTACCACTGCGGCATCGCCGAGCTTTTTCCGGAAGGTGGCGGGTATGCCGGATTTTTGCACGGCCGGGTGGTAGACATGCTCTATTTCCCGGTTCTGAGGGGGAATTACCCCGATTGGTTCCCGTTTTTTGGCGGCGATTCTTTTACTTTTTTCAGCCCTGTTTTTAACTTAGCCGATACCGCCATCACCGTGGGCGTACTCTATATTTTGTTGTTCCAGCGCAGTTTCTTCAGCACCCACCATACTACTGAAGAAAACACCGTCACGTCTCTGGAGCCGCCTCCTGTCAAAGCAGAAAGCAACTCCGATGCGGAAGAACAGGTTGAACAACCGACCCCTGTTTCGTAAATTTTTGCAACAAAAGTCGCTTTGATGCCTTTTAGATAGATAAAGACTTCACTTATGCGACTGTTTTTCTGGATCGTTGCGATCCTTCTCTTTGATTGGTATGTGTTTCAAGCGTTCAAGATCATTATTCATGGCTGGACGGCCCCGCTGAAAACCGCCGTGCAGATCCTGTACTGGCTGGCGCCGCTGATCACCATCGCGTTTCTGGTCTCCGGCAATTTTTCGGACACCAGCACCTGGAACAAAAACGTGTTTGTATTCTTGCGCACGTTCGTTTTTATCGTCTATTTTTCCAAGTTCCTGATTGCCGGCGTATTGCTCATTGACGACTTCCGGCGGCTGCTGACCTGGGGCTACCAGGCGCTTAGCGCGGATAATCGCTTCGACGCGGGGCGTTCGAAATTTTTGTCTCAGGTGGCTTTATTCCTCGGGAGTGTGCCGTTTTTGTCGCTCACTTATGGCTTGCTGCGCAATCCTTACCGCTACACCGTTTTTCGCGAAAAACTGGCTTTAAAAAACCTGCCGGAAGCCCTCTCCGGACTTCGGATTATCCAAATATCTGATATCCATTCCGGTAGTTTCACCTTCAAAGAACCGGTGCGTGGAGCCATCGCCCTCATCAATCAACTAAAACCTGATCTGGTCTTTTTCACCGGCGACTTAGTCAACAACAAAGCGGATGAAATGGACGATTTTATGGATGTTTTTGATAAAATAGAGGCCCGCTTAGGCGTTTATTCCATTTTTGGGAACCACGATTATGGCGATTATGTACAGTGGCCCAGTGAGCAACACAAGCAGGATAATTTAGACAAGTTGAAATCCATACACCGGTCGCTGGGATGGAATTTGCTGACCAATGAAAACCGTATGCTGGATGTAAATGGAGCAAATATTGCCGTTATAGGCGTTGAGAACTATTCAACCCACCTCCGTTTTCCAAAATACGGCGACCTAAAAAAAGCGACTCAAGGTACTGAAGGTGCGGACCTTAAGTTGCTGCTTTCTCACGATCCGTCTCATTGGAACGGGCAGGTATTGACGGATCACAAAGACATTGCAATTACTTTTTCCGGGCATACGCACGGGATGCAATTTGGCATTGAAGTACCAGGCTTCATCAAGTGGAGCCCGATCCAGTATGTTTACAAACAATGGGCGGGAATGTATCAGTCGGGTGATCAGTACTTATACGTTAACCGGGGTTTAGGGTTTTTGGGATACCCGGGCCGGGTCGGCATCCTTCCTGAAATCACTTGCCTTGATCTCACAAAAGGATAGCGGATAGAGTTGTGAATGGCCTTCAGATGAGTGAAGGCCATTCATTAAGCGCTCTCAGCAAGACAGACGGTTTCAAATGGCTTTCTGGGGGTTTAAAGGGGCACTAAAAAACTGGAGTTTTCCTGTGGTTGTTCAAAGTGTATTAGAGGCAGAAACACTCCAAATGAAAGGCGGAGCACATTTTTTCATTGTGTTGATACAAATTTAGGCTTCTTCACACCATTCATCAAATCCCAAAACAGCCGCTAAAAAAGTTTCAAAACTCAATATAACATATAGATTCTTTTGGAAATTCAATGCTGGATTGTCTTCAAACAATTGAATTTCAGTTATTTATACAGATAAAGCCCTGCCCTGGTTTGGCCTGGATTTAGAAAATCCTGAGCACGTTGAGCTGACAAAAAATACCGGAAAAAACGGTCTCCGGATGGTTTTTTGGGAGTTCCCGAAAAATAACTTTCCCGAAAACCGGATATTAGAGGCGAAAAGTGTCTTCCCTGAGAAACTGCCCTGGTGTGGTGGTGATCCAGGACTTTTTATTTCCCAAAGCTTAGACACTTGACTAAATGGACGGACACTAATTATGGTCATGTACTTTTAGGCTTCTTCAAAATTCAAAAATAAGCCGATTGCTTCAAAATCCATTAACTGAAATGAGCATTTACAAAATTTGTAACGCCCTTTTTTTTTATCACCTGCAATTGATTTGCAAGTACAAGTTATTGATTTACTCTTATTTAGATTAAGTATTATTAAAACTATTTTTGGGAAATTACAAGAATTCAGAGAATACTTTTTACCTTGCCGTAACAAACTTTTTTTATGGCGGGCATGCAAGAGGACCTATTTGAGCTGATTCAGACCCTGGCGGTAAGCGAAAAACGCTATTTCAAGGTCTTTGCTTCCAGCAACAAGTCAACGGATATCAACTATGTAGCATTGTTCGATGCGCTTTGCGAATTGGATCATTACGACGAACAAGCGCTGATCGCCAAACTGGCTCGCAAAAACAAAAACAACACAGGTAAAGACCCGGCTGCAACCTTGAATCAGGACATGCAGTACCTATACAAGGTGATCCTACAGGCAATGCGCCAATACAACCACGAGCGTTTTGCTCATATCCAAATCCGGGATATGATTTGCGAAGCAATTTTTTTGAGAGACCGCGGATTGTACAAGCAAGCTGAAAAACGCATCACCAAAGCCAAGAGTCTTTCTAAAAAATATCACAACAATGTTGCGCTACTGGAATTAAACCGTCTGGAGCGCACGCTGATCTGGAGCCTGGACGAGGTGAATGAAGAAGCTAAAATTGCCTCGCTTATTGCCGAAAAAACGGAGATTATGGGGGTATTGAATGAAGAAATGGCGTATGAAGACTTGTACGCGGTCGTTTCCAACGCCGTCAACCGCCAGAATCTATTCATCGCCAATGATGAAAAAACTGTGGCGCTCGTTAGCGAGATTGAAGCACTTTTTTCAAAAAAAGAACCGGACAAGCTTTCCGATTTTTCCCTGTTGCGGCGATACCAGATAGGCGCACTTCACAAAATGGCGGAGAACCAATCTGAAGCCAGTCGCAGCAATATTGATAAATTGCTTGAGTGGTGGGACAATCACCCACACTTGAAACTGGAAGAGTTTTTCCGCTACCAGATCTCGCTAACCAAAATAATCAGCTTTTCCATTCTAAACGGTGAATATGAAAAAGGGATCGAACTGATCCATAAGATTCGTGAACGCAATTCCAATACGGCCTATGGGAAAGCCCTTACATTCCGGTTTATCACAGTGCATGAGTTGTTGTATTATATCAATACCAGGAAGATTGACGAGGCGAAAAACATGTTGCCCATAATAGAAGAAGGGGTTCGAATTTATCCGCTTGCACTCAAGAAGAAAATGGCAATTATGCACAATGCTGCGATCACCGCCTTCTTAGCAGAAGACTATTCGTACTGTGAAACCTGGCTGTTGAAAATAATTACTTATTCAAACAGCAATATCCGGGAGGATCTCGTCAGGAAGGCTTTTTTACTTCGTGTTATTTTACTTGAAAAGTATCCAGAACGCCAGGAAAAGGCCATCCGGGCCGCCAAAAAATACTTCAGGGAGCATAGCCCGGGAAAAGAGATTTCAAAAGCAGAGAAGAAAAAAGAAAACATTGAAACCGAAATCCTAAACCTTATATCAAAAATCATGTACGCGCCCCCGTTCCCACGTGAAAAGGAGGAGGCCGTGCGAAAATTGTTGAAATACTTAGAAGAAATCGCATCCAACCCACAAAGCCGAAGGCTCAATGGGTTGGATGAATTTACCCTTTGGTGCTACAGCAAGCTAAAAAGACAGAGCCTCCGCTTAACGCTGGAAGAAGCCTCCCCGGAGTAAACCAGGGTTAGCTTATACCACAGTAAGCACTAAATCGCCAGAGGTGTCTTTCTGCAAATAAATGTCGCTTTGGTCCATGTCAATGGGGTAGACTTTGATGCTAAGCCCCATATCGGAGTCACTGGTACCCAGTATCCAAAGGGTGTGGGTAGAAGAACGGTAACTCAACATCCAGTGGTAATCTGTGCCGTTTAACACCGTAGTTGTCCCGGAAGGGACTGATGTTTCTTCTGACAATTGAATGTCGCTGCTGCTGAAGGAAAATTTGGCAATTTTGTTGTTAAGGAGGCTGGCTTCGGTTTTTTGACCCGATCCGTCTACCCGAATCGCCGTATTCAAATTGGTGGCTAAAGAAATGGAAGAACTCATAGTGAAAAGTGTTTGGTTTAATGGACTGGCGCAATCCTGAAAATTGCAGTAAAGAGGTAAGCCTCATGCGCGCTAAAAAAGTTCCCGGTGCACAAAAAAAATTTTTGGCCGTATTTTTTTCTATTTTCGCCTTGATTTTCACTTTGATCAGAACTTGTGTTAAGCTTTTTCCGAACCAATCAATTAGCCGCCAGTGCGCTGCTCATTTTTTACGCAGCGATACTGCATCTGTCGTCCTTGTTG
>JBJXFD010000500.1:0-24156 GCA_046153985.1 Saprospiraceae bacterium | reverse complement strand
ATACCGCCAGGAACGAACACATGCCTAAGAAGTAGGCCAATATCATGTTTTCGATGAAGGCAGATTTCAGAAATACATTTAGAAATTCCATTGTTCGGCGTTTTTAACGTCCAGAAGAATTATTTTTTATTACCTTATTTCGGCAGCGAAAAGCCAGCCGCTTTTTTTAAGAGACATCCACCAATTTGGGTTGCTTTGAACGCTGTATCCAAATAATGATACCTATTATGAACAGCGCCGCAGCAGGCAATACCATCAGGTTGTTCGGCAAGTACCAACTCAGCCATGGGTTTTGGGTATTGAGCAGAAAATCAGCAGACGGGCCAATAATTTTGATATCGCCAAACGGGCTGCCTGCCATTAAAGTGCCTTTGCCGAATATTTCGCGGATGATGCCAAGCATAATCAAGATCGCTCCATACCCTAAACCATTCCCGATTCCGTCTAAAAAAGAGCGCCAGGGTTTGTTGGCCATTGCATAGGCTTCCAATCGGCCCATGACAATACAGTTGGTTACAATAAGGCCGATGAATACGGACAATTCTTTCCACAATGGATACTGAACCGCTTTCAGGGTCAACTCTACCACCGTCACCAAAAAAGCAATGATGACCAATTGCGCAATCATTCGAACCTGGAAAGGAATATAATTCCGCAACATGGAGGTGAATAAATTGGAAAAGGCGGTCACCAACGTCACAGAAACAGCCATGACGAAAGCTTTCCAAGTGAGCGTGGTAACGGCCAACGCCGAACAAACGCCAAGAATTTGTACCGTAATGGGGTTGTTGTCCAAAAGCGGATCAATGATCAGCTTTCTTTCTTTTTTACTCCACCAGGAATCTTCTTCCTTAATGACTACGGGCTCTTTTACTTCTGCCATGGTATGAGACGTTAGATGTAAGATTATTAGATTAAGACACCCGGGGGCCTGAGATGTTCACAGGACAGCCTGGTGATTGGTTCAACCGGCGGTTTTAAGTTTAGTCAGGTAATTCTGATAGTACCCCAAACCGCGTTTAAGCATTTCCTGAACGCCATTACATGTGATGGTGGCGCCGGAAATAACATCAATATCGTGCATTTCATCGGAAACGCCGCCTTTGACCACATTTATTGAAACAAAATTACCCGATTCATCGAGTAGTTTTTTGCCAATGAATTGTGCCGGAAATGCCGGATTATCCTTGATTTCGGCACCCAGACCCGGCGTTTCTCCTTTATGATCGAAAGACGTTCCTGCAATGGTGTTGAAGTCGTCCTGAAGCGCGATATTGGCCCAAATTTCGTCCCAAAGCCCGCTGCCGCGAACGGCCAGGATGTAGTACGATTTACCGTCATCAGCCTTATAAATGAATAAAGGAAGATTCCGCTCAGATTCCGGCTTTTTCTTTTCTTTTGCCATATCCACTTTCTCTGCCTCCACGCCTGAAACTTCGCTGCCATCCAATTTTACAACTTTTTGCTGGATGCTACTTTTGAACAGTGCTTCTACTTCTGTATCCGACATAGACTCCAATGGCTTGGGAAGAAAGGCTTTTATCGAAGTCAGTATGGCGCGCTTGTTGAAAACGGCTTCGTTTTTGCCGTGTATTTCGCTCAACCCGCTGGACATGAAAGCCAGAACAACGGCAACGATCACGCACATGACGAGTACAAAGCGGATGATATAACTATTGCTGAACATAAGGCTCGCTTTCTATAAGTGAATCAATTCAGGTTTACGCGGTCGCTTTTTTAGCTCTTTTCAACCTGCGTGCAATATTGCCTTCAACAACAAAATGGTCAATCGTCGGCGCAAAAACATTCATAAACAGAATCGCCAACATCCAGCCTTCGGGATACGCCGGGTTCATGACGCGAATGATCAAACCGATGGCGCCGATCAGGAAACCGTAGATCCATTTGCCGCGGTTGGTTGAAGACGCCGTTACCGGATCGGTAGCCATAAATGCCATTGCAAACAGGAAGCTGCCTATGGTGAAATGGTGGTACCAGGGCACATCCATAAACACGGTTGCATCCCAGGCATTAAAAATCATACCCATGACGGCTGCACCCAATACCATGGACACCATTATTCGCCAGCTGGCTACCCCGGTGAAGATCAGGAACAATGCGCCGGCGATGATAGCAGGTTTGCATGTTTCGCCCACAGAGCCAGGAATCAAGCCCCAGAACATTTGGCTCGGTTCGTAAACGTTGGTAATAGCTTGCCAGCCACCGCTGTAGCCCAAGGTAAGCGGGGTGGCGCCGGTAAACCCGTCCACGACCGCTGATTTTACATCAAAGGTCGTCCACCCAAACCACTCGAATATCGTATTGGAAAACGAAGTATGCCACCAACCATAATCAACCAGACTGCCCGCTTTGAAGTCGGACAACCCCGAAACCCAGACGTAGTCTCCCGAAATTGTAGTCGGATAAGCAAAAAACACAAACACCCGCGACAACAGGGCGATGTTCAGAATGTTCATGCCAGTTCCACCGAACGCTTCTTTGCCAATGATCACGGCAAAAGCAACAGACATCGCTAAAATCCACAACGGAATATCCGGCGGCATAATCAGCGGAATGAGGGCGCCCGTGACGAGGAAGCCTTCTTCAATACCATGTCCTTTGCGCATCGCATAGTAGAACTCGATGCCAAGTCCCACAACGTGGGTAACGATCACGATCGGAAGGATCTGAATCAGGCCGTAAAACAGCTTGAGGTGGAACCCGGAAAACAGGCTCGTGTGCTCGCCGATGGCATTGAAATGCTGGTGCCCGATGTTATACGTACCAAAAATGTAGCACAATTGCATGGCCAGCACCACATGCACCATCAGGCGCTTGAGGTCCATACCGTCGCGAATGTGTACGCCGCCTTTGGTGACGTGATCCGGCGTGAAAGCGAACGTAAAAAATCCGTCGTAGAGCGTATGCAAAAACGGGGACTTCTTCTTGTCCGGTTCAATTCTTCTCAGGAACTGTAAAAGCTCTTTTTTCATATCCAGAGCGATTCGCTATTTTTTATGAAATTCAATTTATTTGCCTTTTGTGGTCGCCAACTTTAGTTGGCAGACCTTCATCATTAAACCTCTAAAAAGCAGGTACGGTAACTTGCAGGCGTTCCCACCCAAGTTGCAGAACCCGTCAGCATGCTACGCTTCCTCCCGCATTGTATCCAATCCATCCCGCAGAATTTCCTGCAAAGGCTGTTTGGAGGTGCAGACAAATTCGCAAAGCGCAACGTCTTCTTCAATGACTTCAAAAATGCCAAGGCCCTCCATGCGTTCGATGTCGTTGACAAGGATGGCTTTAAACAAATGCTGCGGATAGATGTCCATCGGCAGCACTTCTTCATATTGGCCGGTGACTACAAAAGCCCGCTTTTCGCCATGTGTATTGGTGTCGGCATGGAATTTATAGCCCGGGAATAAAAAGTTCGGAAAGGTTTTGGAAACGCTGGGGCGCAGCGATAAAGGCAGCAGCCAGCCAAACATTTCGAAGTAATCGCCTTCCCCGATGGCAGTAACCTGATCGTCGAAAAAATTCAGGAATTCCTGAGGCGATTTTTTACTGCCCGACAAAACATCCCCGGAAACAAGGCGAATGTTGCCGGCTTTTAAATTGCCCGCTACCAATTCGCCCATATTGGCGCCAGCGTAAGTTTGAACGTATTTGGGCGCCTGCAATTCAGCGCCGGTAAGCGCTATTACGCGGGCTGCATTATAGCGGCCTTCAACGAAGAGGGCGCCGATTGAAATGACGTCCTGAACGTTCAGGGTCCATACTTTTTCATTGGCATTGATCGGGTTGATGTGGTGAATCTGAACGCCCACATTGCCCGCCGGGTGCTTGCCGCTGAACCAGTGTTTCTGAACGCCGGCAGCTTCGGTGAAAACAGCTGAAGGCGCTTTTGAACTGCGGGCGTCAAGCCCCAGATGTACTGCGCCGGACGTCAGTTTTGCCAACACGTCCAACCCTTTCTGGAACAAAGCGCCTTTCCCTTCCACCACAAAATTGAGGTCGGGGGCTAATGGCGCTGTGTCGAAGGTGGAAATGAAAATATCGCGCGGCACAACGCCGGGTTCTGCCAATATATCAAAAGGGCGTTGGCGCAGCATCGGCCATGCGCCACTTTCCATCAGGAAGTTGACTAACGTTTCGCGGGTACAGGATTGGAGGTCAGGAGCATTTAAGGAACGATAGCTGATCGTTTTATCTGCCAGTATAACAACTTCTGCAATGGCGCGTTTTTCGCCCCGGTTGATGGCGACGACTTCTCCGCTGACCGGCGACACAAATTTGATCTCCGGTTTGGTTTTGTCGTGAAACAATTCATCGCCGGCTTTTACTTCCTGGCCAGGTTCCACCACAACTTTGGGAATGGGCAAAATACCCCTGAAATTCATCGGTTGAACGGCGTAAGTCGTCACTCCGGCAGCCGCTTCGAGCTTGTGCGCTGCTTCGCCTTCCAGCAGGATATTGTGGCCTTTGTGAAGCACCGTTACGTGCGTGTCTCCGGTGTAGGAGGGCGCCTTGGCGGCAAAAATGTCTTTTGCGCCTGGAAAAAGCCCCAGGTTCACGCCTCTTTTATCTGCGTTCGAGCTGCGGGCTTCAATGGCCAGCAGGTTGTCCGCCACCTGAATGACAATGTATAGGAAAATCACAATGGCAAGGGCGATCAAGGCGTAAATGAAGTAACTGGAACTGCCGCCCGAGGCGCTTTGGGCTGAAACTTCGTTGCTTGCAAGGACAAGGAAGAACAGTGGGAATGTTCTAACGATTCCGCTTCTCATTATTCGTTTTGCTTGTTTTGAAGGAATTCGGCGGAAACGGTCGTCATTCTGCCGGAAACCCTGTTTTATAACCCAAAAGCTTTCATTAGATGAAAGCAGGGCAAATATAAAAACCTTTCTCACTAAATAAGAAGTAGCGATTTTTAAAGTTCAGAGGCAAGGGTTATTTAGATTTGTTCAAAATAAAAAGCGTTTCTGTTCACCCCTCCGTCAAAAAATGATAGCCCACCCCTTTGATGGTGGCGATCCTGCATTACGGATAGCTATTCCGAAAAGACCATTCCCGGCTTGGACACAGCTATCGAAAGTCGCCTTTCAATTTCTCGAAAGGAGACTTTTCTGACCATTATGGGAGGGTCAGCCGCATGGTTGATATCTCCAAAATAAACAAGTGCTTTTAGCGGAATTATTGGGTTGGAATTTGCATACTTTTTTGCATAAGCATCCAGCATGACATTCAGCGACATTTGTTCAAGCAAGAAGAAAATATCAATAAAATCTTTCAATCGTTGCCCGCTATGTGATATAGCGTTGAGCTTCATGGCCGCAATGTCTATTATCGAAGCCAGTCGAAGATGCCCGAAAGTTAGTAATGGTTGTACTAAAGGATAAGGATGTCTCAAAAAGTCAACTTTTACATTTTTTATTACACCTCGAATCGTGTAAAGAGAGAGGTGATCAGTCTGAATGGCATATCTTAGGAAAAGATGATCTTGTAATGCTTGACTGTTGAATTCACCAATACTAAAGAAATCGAGGTCAATAGAAAAGCGATGTCCGATTTGTAGAGCAAGCGCAGTACCTCCAACAAGGAAAAAGTTTTTTAATTCAGAGTCATCTTGCAAACGTTCAAGTAATGCAAGCGTTTCAGGCAGAATGATATTGGGGGTATTATAAAGCATTGAAATCCGAATGGACGAATATTTCTGTAAACTGTTTGTTTCGGGCATCAAGTTGGCGACTTGTACGCGCTACGGATAAAACTTTCTCAATGCCATAAAAGCGCAGCATTTGCTGCCATTCTTCCATATTCCCACGTTCGATAATTCGTTCTATAACGATGTCCGCTGACTTTTTAAAATCAAAGTTAGTCAAATCATACTCCCATAACAAATGGGAGCGAATAGCTGTGCCAAGCTTGGAAACAGGGGCAGTTATTTCGTTCATAATTGCATTTTAATACAGCGAAGATAAGCTTTTTTCAAGACTTTTCAAACCTTGCAGGCGTAGAAAAAATACGCTCCCACCACAATCACCCCTCCGTCAGAAAATGATACCTCACGCCTTTGATGAGTTGATCTGTACGATGCCCTTTCGGGTCACCGCAAAATTGCCTGAAATGACCGAAGCCACCCCGAATTTTTACGAGGTGGCTCCAGTTTCTTTTTTGCATTAAAAAAGGAAAAGCTGCATTGTTTTAATTCATGCCATTGAGCACGATTCGTTTCGTGATTCCCGGCACACCTTCCGTTTTTACCCGGATCAGGTACATGCCGTTTTGATACCCGGACAGCTCTAAGCGCTCCGTCGTCGCCTCCACTTCATCGAGTTCTTTCAATTGGAGCAACTGCCCCTGCAGGTTGTAAACCTCGAGCTGCACCGCTTGACCGATATAGGAAGACAGGCCCAAGTTTATTTCCCCTGTGGTAGGGTTGGGAAATACGCTGAAATCTTGTAACGGCAATTCATTAATTGCCCCGACAAGGCTACTGCTACCGCCTGTGACGCTCACATTGTCGAAAGTGGCGGTCACGTTGCTCACCGGGTTATAATTGGTAACGATCAACCCAATTTCGAGGCAGTTATTCATATTTACCGTTTCAGCCATAACGAGAAACCATTGCGTGCCATTGGGGGATACGTAACCTACAATCTGGTTTCCTGTGCGCGTCAGACGCAGCCAATAGCGCTGGTTGCTGGGGAACTGCTGCGGATAGGAGGTGCCGCCAGTAGTATAGCGCGTTTCGCGCCGGCTGAGGTTGTTCAGGTTGGTTATCAACTGCACTTTCTTCGAACCCTGGGTGTTGCTTTCGCGCATCGTGATGCCACCCCACCCGTAAGGATCTCCTGTGATGTTGGTTACGCGGGCTGTCAGCGAACCGTTGCCGCACAAGCGGTACTGGGCAAACGCCAGTTCGTCGCTGTTGAAGGGGGGCGAGTAGTAACAATCTACAGCTGTTTCGTTCCATACCTTTGTTGACGCGTTGTAGGTAAGATCGCTTTCGCAGCCTAAACTTCCGGAGTTGTGGCTCCAGCCGCAAGGCAAACCGCCTACGGTAATCTGGCTGGTGCAGGTAGCGGTATTGCCGTTTACATCCGTTACAGTGGCCGTTACCGGAATCACTTGCCCCAGGTTTGCACAAGTGATGACTGGATTGGAAAGGTTAATGCTGGCGATGCCGCAGTTGTCTGTAGCTACAACAAAGTTGCCTGGATTCAGGGTGAAATTTGCCTGACCGTTGAACGTGACGGTGTAGTTGGAGCAGACCGCTGTGGGAGGCTGATTGTCTGCGATCACAATATTTATAGTGCAGGTTGCCGTCAGGTTAGCGGCATCGGTCACCGTCCAAACCACTGTAGTAGTACCCACTGGGAAAATGGCGCCTGAAAGCGATGCTGTGTTGTTGTAGTTGTTCCGTATAGTCGCACCAGGGCAGTTGTCGCTGAAGGTTGGATTGAAGCCCGTGCCAGACATCGTAAACGTGCACTTGCCTGCATCCGCATTGCGCATACCGTTGATGGCGGTACAGTTGATGGTTGGTGGGGTAATATCTACACCAGCTGCAACCGTCGCATCT
Source organism: Saprospiraceae bacterium (assembly GCA_046153985.1). Lineage (GTDB taxonomy): Bacteria > Bacteroidota > Bacteroidia > Chitinophagales > Saprospiraceae > JABWAJ01. The sequence continues at coordinate 16,571 of JBJXFD010000500.1, read as the reverse complement.
TCAGTGGCAAGGCAGTTGGCAGAACCGTTATCCGTTACCGTAATGTCGTAATTGCCTGGAGGCAAGCTGGTAAACACACCTATGCCATTGCTCAGATTGACTGGTCCGCTAATGGCGTAGGTCAGTGGCCCGCGGCTGGTCGTAGCCGTAATTGTTATCGTGCCGTCATTGGCGCCGGGGCATATTTCCGGTGTTGTGGTCACATTCGTAATTTCTACATCGCAGCTAATGTGCCCTATGGTAAAGAATTGCCCATTTGTCAGGTTCACGGAACCAAAGGAGAGTGCCTTAGTCAGATCATCATAAGAGGTAGCCGCAATCGCTACTGCATTGCTAAAGTCGCCATCGTTGTCCACCAGCAAGTAATAATCACCGGCGGTCACGCCCGTAAATCCTAAACCGGTGAGGTCAAACAGGATTTCAGTATTGCCCACATTGCCACCATATTCCTGTGCCTGCCAGGTGCGTTCCATCCGATCAGTAACCTGCCCGGGCACATCAGTCAGCCTGTCGGCATAAGCTTTGGAACCATCGTTGTTGGCCCAGGTGAGGAATTGTAAATTACTTGCAAAGCCCCCTCCATTATCTACATTGGAAGCTGCAATGGCGCCTAAGCCGATTGTAACAATTTCATCCGTATTGATGCTGCGGGATTGTTTTTGAGCCAGAACGCTCTGGTCGTCACGACCAATGCCTGCAATATCGTTGTTGTAAATACCCGCACTTGCTGCACTCCAGAAGGGTATTCCGTTTGAAGCGAGGTAATCCACCGGACTGCTTTGATCGAGGGTAATGCCATATTTTACAGCCAGATAAGACTCTACCCGCTGCGCATTAGTCGGGGAAAGGTTGGTGCGGTAAACGATCACTTCCGAAATTTCACCGCTGAATATCCGATTGAGCAGTGCACCGCCGCCCTGGGTTCTGCCGCCAATTTCAAAATCAGCTCCCCCGGTATTTGCACAAGGGCCGCCGACTGCTTGCAGACCGCCATCTAACCAACTGCTTCCGCCATTGGTGTTGTCGCCACTGGTGTAGACACCCCTCACCACGCGATACTGGTTAGTCAGGGTACCTGTGAGTGCCGCGCCACATCCTGAACCATCCAAATTGTAACGACCGCCACCCCATACAATGCCAGGGCCTGCGTTATTTGGGCCATAGCCCGATTTAGTTGAAAACAGGCCTGCTACCGGGGTTGTAGATCCCTCGTTTTTAGCGACGATAAAAATACTGACAGGGGAAGCGCCCCAATCGAAAGCGGCGAGTCCCTTAAGCGACTTATCCGTAGCGCCATTGAATTGCACTGCGGGGTTAAAATTGGCAGTAGCCGCATTGAGTAACACGTCAGCCGATGCCGTAGCTGAGGCTTGCGTGGTGATGGCAGCCCCCGATTGGTCGGCCCATTCGGTCACCTGGTTGCCTGGTGCCGTCACGCCTCCATTGGCTTTGAGCCAAAGGCCAAGATCGGCACATTCTCCACCTGGTGCTGTTGCACAATTGACGGTAATTTCATGTTGTGGCGCAACAGAGGAACATCCGTTGGTGTAGATTACTGTAAGATCAACGGTTTGTATACCCACATCGCTGGGGCCGTACGTGGCTCCGCGATTGCGAAAACTGCCGTCTGTACCAAATTGGCCACTTCCTGTTAACACAGGTGAGCCGGAGAAAGTAAAGCCATACGTCGCCACATTGGGGACAGCTAAATCAATTGGAGAAGCCAGGAAGCGCGCCACTGCTCCTACATTCACCGAAGTAAAAGGAAAGCCGCCTACAGGCAGGATGGTTGCTTGCGGATTGGGCTTCACGATCCAGGAAACCTGATTCGTAGCGCTGCCACAAACACCCCCATCGCAACTGCGACGTACCTCTACCAGATTCGTTCCGGCTACTGCCGTAAAATTAGGGACACCTCCCCAGGCGCTCCAGGTCGTTCCGCCATCCGTAGAATAGCGGTATTCTCCACCGCAAGAGCCTGTCCCCCCAAAGCCGACTGCAAGCACCATCGTCGTCAACGCATCACCGGCGCATACCTCCGCATCATTCGGGACCTTTTCAATTACGGGTGCTGTAGCCGGGCTGGCACATGGGGTGAGCTGTGCTGAAATTGTGGTTCCCCAGGTGCAGCAAAACCATAATAATAGTACCCGGAACACCGTCAGAGGCCAGTTTTTAAGGCTTTTTTTGACGTTTGTGATACCGGGGTTAAGCCGGATTTCCAAGTTTTGAAAGCGCTTCATCATAATGAATAAATTTGTTTGATGTTATAAATGGGTAAAGACAATACCTGCTCAAGGCATAAAATTGACTGCGCTACGCCATGCTTGTAAGCAGGTAGCTGCGATCGGGTATATGCCCGGTTATTTTTTTGCTCTCTAAAACCTATGGATGAAAATTGGAAGGAACGTCTGCCGTAAATTAAAAAAATTGAACGCGCTTTCCAATGGGGGGAATCCTGTAATAATTTATAAGATGTTGTGGTGGTATGGTATGAAATAGCAGGGCAAAGGTATAGGCAGGAGCGGGATAAGACATGCCAGATAGGGGGGACAAAAAAGGACAGTTCGGCAAAAAGCCGGGACAAGGCTGGGGACAAATGGTAAATAGCGGCTAAAAGCAGGAGCATTTATGCCCTGCCTAGGAACGTGTCGTAAATAACTTCCCTATTTGGGCGGTCTCTTTTTTTACCACTCTTCGTTGCTTCGGCGGTCACTTAGCTTAGGCTAAGCTCCCTTCTCGCGCCTTGCCTGGTAAAAAAATAGCCTCGTCGAATCCAGGTAACTTATTTACGCCATGTTCCTTAACAAAAGGATCAATTCGGTATCTCCGGCTTCTTGCAGTTTTTTGCGCAGCCGCTGCTTATTTTTTTTCACGCTCTCCATGTTGATGCCAAGCATACGGGCAATTTCCCGTGAGCTGAATTCTAATTTGAGCAGGGTCAGCAGGCGTACTTCGCCCGCCGACAAATTAGCTGGATGCTTGCGCAACTGCTCAATGAAATCGCGGTGTATTTCATCAACAAGTTTTTTGAACTGTGGCCAGTCGTCTTCTGTACTGAACGTAAACTGCGACAAGATCGCACGAACCTCTTCTTCATTGATCCTGGCGGGGGCATTCAAAACCTGTTTCTCCAAATCTTCAATTAATTGGAGTTGCCGCTGCATCTGCCGGACGCGCTGTGCCAGTTCCTGGCGATCTTCCTCCGATTTGCGCCATAAAAATTTATGCTCTAATAAGCGCCGCCGCTGTCGGTAGAAGAAAAACAGCGTGGCGCAAGTCAGTATAAAAACCCCTATGCCGGAGATGACCCAGGTATAGAGCTTTCGGCTGCGCAATGCGGCCTCCTGATCCTCAATGGATTTTTTCCAAAGTGCCTCCTGCAGCAACAAAGCGTGTTGCTCCTTGGCACCGTAGAACCCCTCCCATAACTGTAGGTCCTCAATAGAGTCTTTTGCCTCCTGGAGGCGGTGCGCGTAGTGGTAAGCCCTCTCCCAGTCGTTGATCCTGGAATAGTACTCCGCCTGAAGCGCAAGCGCTTTTAAGTTGACCCCTATGGTATCCATTACACTTTCTGTAATGGAGAGGAAATGTCGGGCTTTCTCTATTTGATTGTGCGCTAAATAGCTTCGCGCAAGCAATACCCCGGCGCCAACGGAACTACCCGCATCCGACGTATGCAGGTTGGTATAAAAATCTTCCAGCAACAGCGGCTCTGCTTCTGCAAAACGCCCCATATCTAAGAGCACGTTGCCTTTATTCCCTTTCGCAAGGGACGCTGCTCCCAAATTATTGGCATTCTGCGCAACTTCGATCACCTTGTCAAATTCGACAAACGCTTTTTCTAACTCCCCGTTCAGGTGATAACACAGCCCCCTCGTATTCATTAAACTCAATGTCATCGGAAGGTCAGCCTTGAAATCTTCTGACTTTAAGGCTTTAGCGTAATAATTGAGCGTCTCTTCAAACTTATGCAACCGGTAATAATTCTGTCCCAGGACATAGTACTTGTGCCCTATCCGGGTGAGTTGTGTCCGGATAGCCGCATCATTGAGCAATTTTTCTAAGCTAAGCGAAGGAATTACCGTTTTTTCATGCTGACCAATTTTAAAATAATGCTCGACTAATTTTGCCAATGCATCGGAAAGCAGGTCGTATAGCTGGTGCCGCTCACTGAGCGAGACCGTACGTTCGTAGTAAAAAGCCACCAGATAAGGCGGAAAATCAGGCAGGTGCGTTTCTCCAAAAACGCCGCAATGGTAATACACAGCCGCCTGATCTGCCGGACGATCCAGGGTTTCGCCCCACAGAATCACCAAACTGACGGCATACCCCAGGCGCTCGCCGGTAATGGCGGGTTTAAATTCAGACAATCCCTGAAAAAAGGTTTCCAGCGCTTTTTGATCGTACTTTGGATGGTCGCGTAAGAAATTCTCCCAATATTGATCCACGACCGGATCAGTTTTAGCGGGCAAGTGCGTATGGACTACACACAAGAGGCTGGTCGTCAGTACGAGTACCTTTATTATTGCAAATATGTTCGTATTTAAGCGCATTTATATTATCCAGTCATCATCTATATCCAACAAATGGTTCAATAACTCAGGCCGGATTTAAGGCCAGTGGAGGGATAGCCAGCATTATTGTTCTGGCTGGCGAAGATATGCTTTTTATAAGGACTTTTCAACCCAGGTCTGCACAGAAGGATCTGCCAAAATATAACCCGAGTAGTGAGGCGTGCATGTTTTCTTGTTTTATTGATCTATAATAATCAAATAGTTAGAAGGTCATATGTAAAATTAAACAGCGCGAAGTATAGATTCACCCCTCCGTCAGAAAATGATACCCCACCCCTTTAATCGTATTGATTTGCACCCCCGGGTCTTCCCGCAAATAATCCCTCAATTTGGTGATGTACACGTCTAAATTGCGGGAGTTGAAAAAGCTGTCGTCTCCCCAAACGCGCATCAGGATGTCCTTTCGGGCCACCGTAAAATTGCGGTTTTCGCACAAAATGGTGAGGAGTTCGGTTTCTCGGTGGGAAAGTTTGCGCGATTGTTCGCCGCGTCGGAGTTCGTACCGGTGCGGTAAAAACTCAAATTGCCCGATGGTGAACGGAGCCGCGGGCGAAGTTTGGGCAGCCGCTTTGGATTGGGTCAGTTGCAGTAAATTTTGGATGCGCACAATCAGTTCCTCCAGGCTGAAGGGCTTTCGGATGTAGTCGTTGCCGCCCACCTGAAAGCCTTTAACGGCGTCTTCGGTTTGAGTTTTTGCGGTCAGGAAAATGATGGGCTGGGCAGGATCGAGCTTTCGGATTTCTTCGGCAATGGTGTAGCCGTCCACATTCGGAAGCATGATGTCGAGCACGCAAATGTCGGGTTTGAATTGCGAGAAGGCCATTACCGCCAGCTTGCCGTCGGCGATCATGCTGACTTCGTAGTTCCGGCTTTCTAAGCTCTCTTTGACGATTTTGCCTAAGAAAAGCTCGTCTTCCACGTACAGGATTTTAGTCTTTTGCATGCTTGCGCGGAATGTGAATGATGAAACTACTGCCTTTACCCGGCGTGCTTTCCAGGCGGATGCGCCCCCCGTGTTTCAGCAAGACGCTGGCTACGTAACTCAATCCCAATCCGTAGCCTTTCACATTGTGGCGGTTGCCGGTGGGCACGCGGAAGAATTTTTCAAAAACCTTTCCGGTATATTCCTGCGGGATGCCGATTCCTTTGTCGCTGACCCGGAGTATGAGCGCGTCATCGTCCGCCTTTAAATCTAACCGTATATTCGGGGCGTCTTCGCTGTATTTTAAGGCGTTATCGAGCAGATTGTAAACTACGTTGGTCAAGTGGATGCGGTCGCCGAGCAGGTCAAATTGATCGCTTTCGTAGGTAAAGACCGTTTTGGCGCCGTATTTTTCAAATTGCAGTTTCAAAGAATTGAGCACCTCCTGCACCAATTGTCGGAAATCGAAGCGCTCTAAGTGTAAATCCGGTTCTTTTTGTTCAAAAATAGCCATTTTCAACACCTTGTCTACGAGCATGGACAAGCGGTTCAGTTCGTGTTTGGAAATGTCTAAATACTCAGCCGTCCGTTCAGGTTCGCGCAATGCGTCAAAATTGCGTAGCGATTCAATGGCGACACCGACCGTCGCAATCGGGGTTTTCAATTCGTGCGCCACGTTGCTGATGAAGTCGTTTTTGAGCGCAGCCAAGCGCTGTTGCTGCCGTAGACTGCGGTAAATGAAGCCAAACGCCAGTCCGGTAGTGAGCAGCAGAAAAAGAGAAAAGACCCCTTGCGGGAAAATTTTGCGAAACAGATATCCGCCGTAGTCGCTGATGGCCGCGTAGTACACCGATCGTGGCGGTAACCCTGCGGGCATGGGCATGGTCAGGATGCGGGTATCCCCGGCCTCTCGCACTGCTTCCGGCATGGTGTGTGATGAAAAAGGCGCCTGGAGGATTTGAACTGGCAACGCAAACCCCGAATCGCGCAGGATTTGCTGAAACTTATCCTGCACGGCTGTCAAAGAAAGGCTATCACTGGTCAAGTGGTGTCTAAAACGCTTCATTTGCAGGCTATCGCCGTCCTTTTGGGTAAAAAGGAAGGCTGATTTATTGTCAAACTGTGAAATTTCACCTCTTATACTATCGCCAATGGTAATCCTGACTTCGTTGATAGAAAAAGTAGATTTGCTGGTATCCGCCCGGCTCAGGTCTTTGGCCACCACTGTCGTCCCTTTTTTGCTGCGCGTCATGTCTAAGCGCAGCACATTTTGCAGGGCGAGAATGACTGCGGTATCCATATCCTGCCCGGCAACTTCCAAAGGCGCCAGTATCCTGACGTTGATGATCGAATCCTGCAAGCCCTGAACCGCCTGTTGGAACAGGTTGTCGGCTTCTTTTTGCAACCAGCCTTTCTGCTCGTCGTACACCTTGCGCAGCCACAACCCCTGAAAAACCAACAGCATAACCATGCTGACCCCCATCAACAGCAGCGCTGTCTGGTGGCGGGAAAGGGATGGTATGTTGCGGAATGTGGTCATTTGTTGACACAAAGATACGCTCCCTTCCCTCCCTTTGTTCTCCCCATTAACCTTAATTAACCTTATATCAAGGATGATTAACGCAGGGGGGAGATAGCTTTGCCATCAAAAAACAGACGTTATGAAAATCCTGTCCACCATTATTTTTTGTTTGCTGACGGCCCTCGTGTGGGCGCAGCAGAACCAGGGCACGCTGGTCTACGAGTTCAAAGCGAACCTGCACCGGCAGTTGCCGCCCGACAACCAGGACATGAAAGCGATGGTTCCGGAATTCCGCACTTCGCGCTTTCAGTTGTTGTTCACACCGCAAGCTTCGCTGTACAAACCCATTGAGGAGGAAGAAGACGATGAAGACATGCAGGGCGGCGGCATGCGCATCCGAATCAACGCCGGCAACGACGAAATCTACCGCGACCTGACCAACCGTCGCCGCATCGAAAAGCGGGAGTTTATGGGCCAGGAATACCACATTGATGACACGCTGAAAACCGCGCCCTGGAAGATGAGCGCCGAACGCAAAACGGTGATGGGCTTCGATTGTATGAAAGCGACGTGGTCAGATACCACCAACAAACGGGAGATTGTTGCCTGGTTTGCGCCCACCATTCCGGTGCCTTCCGGCCCCGACATCTACACCTCGCTGCCCGGCCTGGTGCTGGAAGTGGACATCAACGACGGAGAAACGGTCATTCGCGCACAAACGGCGGAGTGGAAACAGCCTTCCGAAAAAGCATTGAAAGCGCCCAAAGCCCCAAAAGACGGCAAAACCGTTACGGTAGAGGAATTCCGAAGCATCGTGGATGAGCAAATGAAAAAGATGGGTGGTGGCCGCGGGGGAATGCGGATTATTCGGAACTGAGGATTTGAAAATTTGAGTATTTGAGTATTTGAAAGCACGGCTCAAATACTCAAATACTCATTTCCTCAAATCCTCAAAAAAAATAAGCCCCGGAGCAGTACTCCAGAGCTTATTCCAAGAGGCAAAAAAGTTGGTTTGTAGTTTGTTCTCTATTTTATTTTCTCACAACTAATTTTTTGATCTTGATACGCGCTCCGGGTTTGCAGAGCACATCGTCATCAAAGTTGTTCAGTTTCATCAGATCCGGTGTCGTCACGCCCGGCAGGTTGCGGGCAATGTCTGACAGTCGTTCTTTTCGGTTGACGGTGTAGTAGGCATATTCTTCGCGGGAAGCGACTTTTTGCACTTTAAACGAGGGCGCCGCAGTTATTTCGGAAGGGATTACGACCGGGATAACGAGTATCGGCTCCATTTTTTCCATTTTGATGGCAGGTTTGGCCGGCGAAGGGCGACGGAAAACCACCAATTTCTGACCGGCAATCAAATCGCTTGTCTTGAGGTTGTTCCACGTCTTCAACTGGCGGATGCTGCAATTGAATTCTTTGGAAAGCCCCTCTAAGGTTTCTCCTGCTTCTACAAGGTGCGTGGTTTGCAGCATCTCGCGATGCAGGCTTCCCGAAGACTGGAGGACAAAGATCGGCAGAACCGACGTTTTCAGGGCGCCATCTCCACTATCCGGTCGGTGCTCATCCACATAAGCGCTGAACGCAGCCATCACGCGCCGCGGCAAAATGATGTAATTACCTTTGTCATCGGCAGGAATAATGCCTTTGCGGTAAGCAGGATTCAGCAATTTGACCACATCGAGGTCAACGCCGGTTTGCTTCACAATTTCTTCGAAGGTATATGCGTCATACACAAGCGCAGTTTCAGTCACCTGCAAATCCACATCCGGATAGTTCGGAATGATTTCGTGTTCTTCGAAGAACTCGGCCATGTAGGCAGCGGCGATGTAGGCCGGCACATAGTTGCGCGTTTCTTTAGGCAGGTAGCGCTGCATTTTCCAGAAATCGCTGTTGCGGGCGCGTTTGACGGCGCGCGTTACGGTGCCGGAGCCACTGTTGTAGGCGGCTAAAGCCAAAGCCCAGTTTCCGAAGCGCTCGTGTTGTTGAGCCAGGTACTTGAGGGCTGCTTCCGTAGATTTGTGCGGATCGCAGCGTTCGTCCACCTGGGCGTTGATTTTCAGGCCAACTTCGCGGGCGGTAGCCGGCATAAACTGCCAAAGCCCGCCTGCACCCCGGCGGGAAACCGCATTCGGGTTGAGCGAAGACTCGATAATCGGCAAGTATTTCAAGCCTTCGGGCATGTCGTACTTTTTGATGTAGTCTTCAAAAATCGGGAAATAAAGCGCAGTTCGGCCAAGGATGCGCTCGGCGCCCTTTTTGTAGCGAACAACATATTTGTGGATGTTGGCAGCCACGGCAGCATTGTACTTGCTTTCGACAAGTTTATGCTCGATGCTTTTGAGTCTTTCTTTCACCAGATCTTCACTGAGATCGGGATGAGTTGCTTTGGGAGTGTCTTTTGGCGGGGTAGCGGCGTGGGAGATAAAGTAGAAAAAAAGGCAAACAAAAGTTGTTAAACAACTTCGAGAAGGTACAGTTTCCATAATTGTAAAAGGTTCGGTTAACGCTGCTAAATTAGAAACACTATTCGCCGAAAACCAAAAAAAACCAAAGAAAGTTATCAACACTTTTTGCAATAAATTGTTTATCAGTTGTTTATGCCGAAGTACGGTTGACGATATTTTTGCCTAAAAAATGCAAAACAGAGCATTTTTACAAAAACCTCATCTTCACAGAGTTGTTTAATTTTTAGAAGTCCAACAGCTTTTTGAGCTATTTTTGCAGATGCAACGGAAGGCAATTTTTTTTGATCCTTAGTCATTCAAACACTAAAAAATGAGATTATGAAAGCATTACTTGCATGTGGCCTGGTTTGTCTGGCAATGATGACCGCTTCCGGTCAGGAGAACGTTCGGTTTTCCGTAAAAGTGAGCACCGATTCTGTGCTGTTTGGCAATTATTTCCAGGTGCAGTTCATCCTTGAAAATGCATCGGGAAGCGAATTTAGCCCACCTGCTTTTGATGAATTTGAGGTAATGAACGGTCCAAACATGTCCTCCAGCTTCAGCATGAATAACGGCAAGATTACCCAAAGCGTGACCTATACCTACTACCTGAAGCCCAGAGAGGTCGGGAATTACTACATCCAACCCGCCAGCATCAAAGCAGGCTATAGAATCCTCGAAACCGACGCCAAAGAGGTTCTGGTAGTCCCCAACCCCGACGGCGTCATTCAAAACCCGGAACCCCGCCAAAAGCAAGGCATGGGCATGGATGATTGGTTCAAAGGGTTTGACGCCCTGCCTTTCCCCGACTGGTTTGATCGGCTGGAAATGCCCGTGCCACCGCAGGAGGAGCGCGTTGCGCCACCGAAACCCAAAAAGAAGACCACCCGTATATAGTGTCTGTTTTTAGAGTCCGATAGCTGCGTTATGCTTGGCCCCAAAAGCGGTCATTTACGCAATTAAACTCCCGTTTTTGGGGCCTTCGCATGCCTTGCTCTCGAACCCTAAAAACAGACACTATTCAACAAGCTTGTGCTCAAACGCTAAAGGAACAGCAAAACAATAACCACCATGCCGCCAACCAACTACGAGTTTATAGACCTGAATTATCTGAACATGGTTGCCGGGGACGACCTTCAAACCCGTGCAACCTTGCTTGACCTGGTCGCTAAAGAGATATTGGACATCATTCCGCAGCTTTCGGTCTATTATTCAGGGCAGGCGTGGGGAGATATCAAAGACCATGTACACCGCATGAAAACAACCCTGGCTTTTGCCGGGAATGCCGACATGAGCGCAGCCAACAGCCAGATTTGGAAAGCGCTGGTTGCGATGGAGGCTCCGGAATCCATTGGCCCCATGATCCATGTGCTGGAGGCTAATTATCAGCAGGTAGCCCGTGAACTTCAAACGGAGCTGCATCTGATGACTGACGACCTCGGCAGGCTTTGAAAGGTCGTCCTGAATTCGTTCCTTTGTATCTTCTTTTATTGCAGTGCGATCCCTGCATCACCAACTCAGCGTTTTTATATGAAAGGAATCATCCTTGCCGGCGGACTTGGAACCAGACTTTATCCGCTTACTTTAGCTGTAAGCAAACAACTGATGCCGGTTTATGACAAACCGATGATTTATTACCCGCTTTCCACCTTGTTATCGGCGGGTATTCGCGAAATCCTGATCATTTCCACGCCGGAAGACGTGCCCAATTTTCGAAAATTGCTCGGCGATGGCAGCCTCATCGGGTGCCGGTTTGAATACGTCGCGCAGCACGAACCCAATGGCCTGGCGCAGGCTTTTGTACTGGGCGAATCTTTTATCGGACAAGACGCCGTTGCCCTCATTTTGGGCGACAATATTTTCTACGGAGCGGGTATGAGCGAATTGCTGCAAAGCTGTTTCAACCCGGAAGGCGGCGTCATTTTTGCCTACCGGGTTGCCGACCCTGAGCGCTACGGCGTTGTGGAATTTGATAAAAATTTTCGCGCAATTTCCATCGAAGAAAAACCAAAATCGCCCAAGTCTAATTTCGCAGTTCCGGGGCTTTATTTTTATGACAATACGGTCGTTGACATTGCCAAAAACCTTGCGCCCAGTGCTCGCGGCGAATATGAAATCACCGATGTGAACAAACAGTACTTAGAAGCAGGCCGGCTGAAAGTAGCTGTATTGGGGCGTGGCGTGGCGTGGCTCGACACGGGTACCCACAAATCGCTGATCCAGGCGGGCCAGTTCATCGAGGTCATTGAAGACCGCCAGGGATTAAAAATCGGCTGCATCGAAGAAACGGCCTACGAAATGGGCTTCATAGACGCGGTGCAGTTGGAAAAAATTGCGCAACGCTACCTCAAGAGTGGGTATGGCGAATACTTGCTGGGACTCCTTAATAACCAATAACCAATAACCAATAACCAATAACCAATAACCAATAACCAGTCAGCATGGGAATAGCCGCCGACATCATCATCATCGTGGTCGCCGCCTTTATTGGCGCACTCATCATGCAGCGCCTCAAGCAACCGCTGATTCTGGGGTATATGCTTGCCGGCATCGCCATTGGCCCCTACACCGGGGGCGTTACCATCTCTGATGTTCACGAAATAGAACTACTTGCTGAAATCGGTGTGGCCTTGCTGTTGTTTGGCCTGGGGCTGGAGTTTTCCTTCAAGGAACTGCTCTCGGTGCGCCGTATTGCGCTCGGCGGCGGGATTATCCAGATCGTCCTGACCATCGCTTATGGCTATTTGATTGGGCAATTGCTGGGCTGGAATTGGGTGACTTCCGTGTGGCTGGGAGCGTTGATTTCGCTGTCGAGCACCATGGTCATTTTGAAAACGCTGGCAAATCAGGGAAATATCGGCACCCTGTCGAGCCGGGTGATGATCGGCATCCTGATTGTGCAAGACCTCGCCATTGTGCCGATGATGATCATTCTGCCCGAAATGAGCAATTTGGAAACCGGATTGCCCGCTTTGGGAATGGCCGCTGTGAAAGCTGCTGTTTTCCTGGTGGTGATGGTCGTGGCCGGCACCCGTATTTTTCCCATGCTGATGCGCGTGATTGCCCGGTGGAATTCGCGCGAGTTGTTTTTGCTGACCATCATGGCAATCGGGCTGGGCATTGGTTATGGAACCTATCTGGTTGGTTTATCTTTTGCCTTTGGCGCATTCATCGCCGGGATGGTGCTCAGCGAGTCGGACTACGGTCACCAGGCATTGAGTGACATTACGCCACTGCGCGACCTGTTCGGGTTGTTGTTTTTTACCTCCATCGGCATGCTGATAGACCCTGCTTTTCTGCTCGATAACTGGGGTTCGATCCTATTGCTCGTTGGATTAGTCGTTGTTGGGAAAGGCCTGATTTTTGGATTGCTGCCCAAGCTTTTCGGCTATGGCAACATCATTCCAATCGCCCTGGCGCTCACAATGTTTCAAATAGGAGAATTTGCATTTGTACTGGCGCGTTCTGGTGTGAAAGACGGCACGCTCTCTAAAGAACAATATTCCCTCGTATTGGCAGCCACCATCGTCACCATGGTCATGACCCCGCTCGTTTCCGGGCTTACGGGCCCCTTGTATGCCTTCAGACGCCGCAGGCTACCCGCACAGCCGTTGGAAACCGTAAATTTAGTCAGCCATAAACTCAACGACCACATCGTTGTAGCCGGAGGAGGGCGCGTCGGGCGCTATGTGAGCAAGGTGCTCTTGTACCTCGAACTGCCTTTTGTCGTGATTGAACACAACCACAGGCGCTTAGAAGAAGCGAAAGAAGCGGGATTGCCGTTGGTCTATGGCGATGCTGCGCAACATGCGGTTTTGGAAGCCGCAGGCGTTTCGCACGCACGGCTGCTGATCATCACTGCGCCGGGCACCATTACGGCCAAAGCCATCACCCGGCAGGCGAGGTCGCTCAACCCTGAACTGCACATCGTGGCACGGGTGGAAAGCATCGAGCAGGCAGAAAGCATGCGCCGCTTGGGCATTTACGAAGTCGTCCACCCCGAATTTGAAGCAAGCATTGAAATTGCGCGAACCGCGCTTTACCACCTTGGTTTTTCCGCCAGTGAAATTTACCGCTTAGCCGACGACATGCGCAAAGAAGCCCGGGAAATGTTGGGTGCGCCGCTTGACGAGGCCCATGTTTTTTCAGATAAGGTGCAGGATGTAGCCCGCCTGATGGATGTCACGTGGGTAGAATTAACCGAAGACAGCGCCCTTTTGGGCAAAACCCTTTCGGAAACCGACGTGCGGCGCGAAACCGGCGCCTGTATCGTTGCGCTGCTCCGGGAAGGTCATCTGATGCCCAACCCCGGCGCAGAAGAAACCCTGCGCCACCGCGATGTCGTGGCCATTCTTGGCGATCACGAACAAGTGTTGGCGTTTAATGAACTGGCAGGTAGGGTAGGGGAACTAGACTAAGGCGTATAAATGGATTCCCGTTCCACAACGTTGGGCAGCGACCCAAAATAACCCAGTTTGATTTCGGCCATTCGCCGGCCCGCTTTTGCACAATTTTCGAGGTCGCGGCCATCGAGCCAGGCACTGAGGTAACCCGACCAAAAAGCATCGCCGGCGCCGGTGGTGTCTTTTACCTCCACTGGTCGTGCCGGCAGGAAAAGCCTTCCGGATGCGGTCGCCGCCAGGCACCCCTCGCCGCCCAGCGTGACGCAAACCTCTTTTGCGCCAAGCGCCAAAAAATGATCGGATGCAGCTTGCGGGTCCTTCATAGGATTGCCGTAAAGGCGCTCCCAATCCACCTCGCTCACTTTCACCAGCGCCCCGTGTGCGCAATAAGCGGCGACAACAGCCTGCGCCTGTTCGCGATCAGCCCATATTTTCTGCGCGTAATTGGCGTCTATGCTCAGTTGGCAACCAAAAGCAGCCGCCCGTTGCGCCGCGTCCAGAATGGCACTTTGCGCCGGTTCATGGCTAAGGGCGAAACAGGTGGTGTGAAAAATGCGCGACCCGGCCAGCAGGGCATCGGGCAACTGTTCAGCCGTAATCTGGCAATCGGCAGAGCGGTAAGCTTCAAAATTCGATACGGTGCGCGAACGCGTGACGAGAATGAGCGTGGTGGGCGCTGGAACGGAAGCTAAGTAGGTGCAATTCACGCCAATGCCTTCCACGCAGCGCAGTAAAAACTGCCCCATGTCATCCTGCCCTACCGTGGCCACTAAAGCTGTCCGGTTGCCTAACCTCGACATGTTCATACATAAATTGGCCGGACTCCCGCCCTGTATGCGGCGAAACTGGGAAACAGCGTCCAAATCATCGGCGAATGCTTCACTAATAAAATCAATTAACAATTCTCCTGCGCAGCAAATATCAAATTGGCGTTCCGTGTCGTTAATCATGGCAGATAAGTTGCTTTTTTGTTAAAGGTATAAACTTTTCATTATAGAGACTACACACATGAACCCGCTTTCTTCATTGCATCGTTTCGAAACAATTTCCAGGTTAAAATCAGAGGTTTTTGACCTCGTCATCATTGGTGGCGGGATCACCGGAGCGGGTGTTGCTTTGGATGCCGCTTCGCGCGGAATGAAAGTAGCGCTGCTTGAAAAACAGGACTTCGCTTCCGGCACGAGCAGCAAATCTACCAAATTGATCCATGGCGGATTGCGCTACCTGAAACAAATGGAACTCGGGCTTGTGCGCGAAGTTGGCAGCGAACGCGCAATTGTACATCGCATGGCGCCGCACTTGGTTGTTGGAGAAAAGATGCTGCTTCCGCTGATAAAAGGCGGAACCCACGGCGCGTTGTCCACTTCATTTGGCCTCTGGCTATACGATGTGCTGGCCAATGTGCAGGGGAAAGACCGCCGAAAAATGCTGGATAAACAAGAAACTTTGGACATAGAGCCGATGCTCGCCAAAGAAGCGCTTTTGGGTGGCGGCTATTATGCAGAATACCGAACAGACGATGCCCGCCTGACCATGGAAACGCTGAAAACAGCCGTGCAGTTCAGGGCCACCGTCCTCAACTACGCCCAGGTTGAAAACATGTTGTACACGGATCGGGTGATCGGGGTGCGTTGCAAAGACCTGCAAACCGGTGAAGTTTTTGATATTGAAGGACTGTGTGTGGTTAATGCAGCGGGCCCGTGGGTGGACCATTTGCGGGAATCAGATAATTCACGCTTTGGCAAACGCCTGTTCCTTTCCAAAGGCGTCCATATTGTAGTGCCCCGGGAACGTTTGCCCATCCGGCAGGCAGCTTATTTCGATGCGCCTGACGGACGTATGATTTTTGCGATACCCAGACACCGCGTTACGTATATCGGCACCACCGACACGCCCTACGAGGGAAGCCTGGACCGAATCAGCGTTTTGCGGGAAGATGTTGATTACCTGCTCGATGCAACGAATAATATGTTTCCGAAAGCGGAATTGAGCGTTTATGATGTGGAATCAAGTTGGGCGGGTTTGCGCCCGCTGATTTATGAAGAAGGAAAATCAGCTTCGGAAATGTCGCGCAAGGACGAGATTTTTTGCTCGCCGACCGGGTTGATTTCCATTGCGGGCGGTAAATTGACTGGCTTTCGCAAAATGGGCGAAAAAGTGGTCAACCTCGTAGCAGACCGGCTAAAAGCCGAACATGGCAAAAATTTCATGATTTCGTTTACCGATAAGATCCCGCTGCACGGCGGCTATTTCCGCGATGCCACAGAAGTGAACCGCTATCGGCAGGAATTGGCAGGTCGGCTGGATGTACTGCAATTACCTGCCTGGCGCGCCGATTATCTGGTGGCCAACTACGGCCGCCAATCGGATGCCATTCTGGAGCAGATGTCTGCTTATCCGCATGCGCCGGATACATCGCTGGCTTGTGCAGAAGCCTTGTTTTCCATCCATCAGGAAATGGCGCTGGAGCCGCTCGATTTTTTTGAGCGCCGCAGTGGCCGGTTGTATTTTGATCTGCCCGGTATTGCATCCGTTCAGGAAGCGGTGCTGGCCGTTTTTGCCCAGGCTTTTCAATGGGATTCCACGACTCTTAGCAAAAAACGACAAAACCTCGAAGAGGCGGTCTTCGAGGCTTCGTGCGCGTTTTTGTCGGAGGAGGTTTACGTGTCGGACACTTTGAAAGTGTCCGACACGTAAACC
>JBJXFD010000115.1:0-10161 GCA_046153985.1 Saprospiraceae bacterium | reverse complement strand
TCGGCTTGTCGCAATTGCATCAGTTGCGCGGACGCGTGGGGCGCGGCGCCGAGCAGTCGTATTGCCTGCTGATGACCGATTTTAAAATCAGCCACGAAGGCCGCGAACGCATCCAAACGATGGTGCGTACCAACAATGGTTTTGAAATTGCAGAAGCCGATCTGCGGCTGCGCGGTCCCGGCGATCTGGAAGGCACCCAGCAAAGCGGCATCCTGAACCTGCACATCGCCGATCTGGCCCGCGACGGCCGCATCCTGCAAACGGCCCGCGAAATTGCCGACCGCATTCTGGACGACGATCCTGCGCTGCAAAAACCGCACCACGCGGTGTTGAGGCAGGAATTGGAGAAACAGAAGCAGCATAAGGGGTGGGGAAGGATTAGTTAGCAGGATTAGAGTTGGCAGTTGGCAGGAGTGTGTTCGGTTTGGAGGGAAATATGTGTTTTAATTCAGAGGATAATAAGCTAATTCCAATATCATGGGATGCGTACCTCCTCTGCCAACTGCCACCTGAAAAACTGCCAAACTATGTGCCCTATCCCGCCGAGTCGGGACAAGTTGTGAAAACCCCTATGTGAACTATGTGGTAAAAAAAAAGCAAGATGTACCGTTTTTCAAAACAAATACACGAATACTGCGAGGCGCACACCAGTCCGTTGCCGGAGGTGTTGGCCGAATTAGAGCGGGAAACCCACCTCAAAACCCTGTCGCCACAAATGCTTTCGGGGCGGTTGCAAGGGCAGTTGCTCGCTTTTTTCAGCAAAATGATCCAGCCGAAAGCCATCCTGGAAATCGGCACATTTACGGGGTACAGCGCGATCTGTTTAGCGATGGGATTGCCCCCAAACGGCGTGTTGCACACCATCGAAGTGAACCCGGAACTGGAATACCTCATCCGGAAATACGTAGACAAAGCCGGGTTATCCCAACAGATTCAGCTCTATATTGGCCGGGCGCAAGACATTGTGCCGACGCTGCAAACGAACTTTGACCTGGTATTCATAGACGCGTCCAAGCAGGATTACGCTTTTTTTTACGACCTGGTCATAGATAAAATCAACCCGGGCGGCCTGCTTCTTGCCGACAATATCCTCTGGGACGGGAAAGTGCTGACGCCCGAAAACGACCCGGACGCTGCTGCGTTGCACGCGTTCAACTGCAAAGTAGATGCAGATCCGAGGGTGGAACAGTTGTTGTTGCCGGTTCGGGACGGGTTGCTGGTGGCACGAAAGCTAGTGGCGCGGTTTAAAATTGGCGTATAAGTTTTTTTGATGCTGAAGCCCTGACTGTCAATGTCTTGGTCAAATACTCAAATACTCATCAATTCAAATACTCATCACCAGGCTCCTGAAAATTGGCAGCCTACTTCATCAGCGCCTCCAAAAATGCATCTTTCCGCCGCCTTGAAACCGGAATTTTTGCACCATCGTGCATGAGTGCGTAGCCACCTTCCTCTTTCAGGAATTTTTTGACAAAAGCAAGGTTCACCAAGTGCGATTGATGGAGCCGAAAAAATAAAGGCGCCGGAAGCATCTCTTCAAACTCCTTGAGGTTTCTGGAAACCAGACAACGCTCGCCGGCGGCCAGAAAAACGAAGGTGTAATTGCCGTAGCTTTCGATGCGCGTAATGTCATTCGTTTTTGCAAAGACAGGGCCGTCGCCGGTGTAGAGGGTGATGCGGTCAAAAAGCTTTTCGGACGTGGTCGCCAGCAGGTTGGCAATTTGGCGCTCCAACACCTCGTAGGTGCGGTTTTGCCGGGCTTTGTGAACGGCGGCGGCAAGTTCGTCCGGATCAACGGGCTTGAGCAGGTAATCTATCGCATTGTAGCGGAAAGCCCGGATGGCAAAATCATTGTGGGCTGTCGTAAAAACCACATTAAACCGCAGTTTTGAAATCCGGTCGAGCAAATCAAACCCAGTGCCGTCTTCCATTTCTACATCGAGCAGCAACAAATCGGGGCTTTTTTCCTCCAGCAATTGCAGGGCTTCTCCAACGCTGCCAGCTTCCCCGATAATAAAAACACCGGGGCAATTGGCATGCAGCAAATTGCGGAGGGCATCCCGGGCAGCAGGTTCATCGTCCACAATCATAATCCGGAAGTCCATTTTTTTATGTGTTTGTCGTGCGTTTAGCAGTTTGTTTTGCCGAATATAATTTTTTCCTGCCGAATCGCATTTTTTTATCAAATTTAGAGCATGTTGGGGTTTTCATGGTTATACAAACTAAGCTTCATGCCCTGGTATTTCATCAAAACAAGTTTGTTGTTTTTACTGTGGGTTGGGCAGGAGGCTGTATCTGCCCAGCACCTTTCCTGGCGTAATTTTACTGTCGATCAGGGCTTGCCGGGCAATATAGTATACGACATGCTGGAGGATCGACAGGGCTACCTTTGGTTTGTCACCGACCAGGGAATTTGCCGCTTCAATGGTTACGAATTCATCCAACCGGTAGATACCAGTGCCATGCGCGGCAGCGAGGCTTTTGTGCCGGCAGAAGATTCAACGGGAAAAATTTGGTTTGCACGTTTGGACGGGTCGGTTTGGTTTATTGAAAACGACACCGTGCGCGCCTGGAAGTACAATAAAGTGACGGAACCTTACCGGGGAAAATCCAGACAAATCCAGCAATTGGGAGTTGGCAAAGATAGTTCAGGATGGCTGGCGCTGGCCGGGTTCGGCTTTTTGACCGTAAGCAAAGACGGCATTCCGAAGGCCATCAAGGGTTCGCCCAGGGAAGGGTTTATGTTTGCGGAGGTGGGCGGGAAACTGATTTACACCCCATTTGCTACTGCTGAATACCTTCGTGAAACCAAGCCTTCTGCAATCAGACCCTTTGAAATTTGGCATTGGAAAGAGGAAAGGGCCATTTGGCAGGGAAAAATCCAGATTAGTCTTTTAGAAGTTCCGTCAAAAACCGGCGTCTGGAAATTGCGCAACGGAGATTTTGTTTTCTACTGCGAGAACGCTTTTTATCTCATCCGCAACAACCGGATCGTTTGGCAGGCGCCCGCTAAACTATTTGCAGAAGAACTATTAGAATTGCCTGACGGGGGAATATTGGTCGCATCGCATCAAGGCAATAATGTCGGGTTGTTTCATTTTGCTTCTATCGAACATTTACAACGGGGCGAATCCAGAAACCTGTTACCGGGGCTTTTCGTGACCAATGTCGGCTTTGATCGCGAAGGCGGTTGGTGGGCAGCAACGCACCATGCCGGAGTCTATTATTGCAAAAACCCCGCCCTGGAAATTTTTGATCAGCAAGGCGGATTGCCTTCGAGCGATGTTGTGTGCTTAGCCAATGATGGAGCAACGACCATTTTCGCCGGGATGCGCCCTGTCGGGGTCGCCGCCATCAACTATAAAAACGGGAAGCGCCACATATTGCCTGATCCTCCTTTAAGTTCAAGGGAAGTGCAGGCGATTTGCTTTGAGCCTTTCAGTGGCCGACTATGGTGCGGAGACCGGCTTTTCTATTTGGGAAAAAATCAATGGGAGCCGGTCATTCGGTATGATTCTTTTTCCCAAAGATCAGAAACTGTACCCATTAAAACGATTATGCCAGACCCTTCCGGAAAAGCAATTTGGGTCAGTTCGCCCTATGGATTTCATCAAATTGACGCTCGAAATGGGACGGCAGTTTACCTTGGAAAAACAGAAGATACGGATTTCGTGGCGCGTACATTTTCGGTTACGCCAGATCGCTACGGAAATATTTGGGTAACCACAGCTATGGGCCTGCGACTTTGGCGAAACGGAGCCTATGAGCTGCCCCCTTTTGACCATCCGGCATTGCGTTTTCAGCCACGCGGGGTCATCATAATGCCCGATGGCGGGATGGCCATCAGCCTGCGCGGCGCCGGGGTATTGATTCGGGATGTAAACAATGTACTTATCCACCTTACCCGACAAGATGGTTTAACTTCCGATTTCATCACCAAACTTTACAGTAGCCCGGAAGGGGTTCTTTTTGCTTGTTCCAATGCCGGATTGAACCGGTTGACGCCACAAGCAGCGGGTAGCTGGATCATTGAGACCATCAGCGTTAAAGAGGGCTTACCCTCCAACCAGATCAACGACGTCACGACCCTTGCCGGGGAAACTTGGGTAGCAACCGCCCAGGGCCTGGCGCGCTTTCGCGACCTTCCGGCGCCTTTCCTGATGCCTGCGCCAGTGCTGGAAAAGCTTTTAGTCAATAACCAAAATGCAGTTTTTGACCCTGGCCTTCGATTAGCGCACCATGAAAACAATCTCTCCATCCGATTTTTCGCTTTGCATTACCGTTCCGGCGGCGATATTCCTTACCGCTACCGGCTTCTGGGCGCAGACACGGCTGTTGTCTATTCCACTACCCGCGAGGTCAATTTTGTCAACCTCTCGCCGGGCGCCTACACCTTCGAAGTACAGGCCCAAAACGAAGCCCGACAATGGAGCGCCCCCACACGCTGGGTTTTTGAGATCCACGCTGCCTGGTGGCAAACCGGGTGGTTCTGGATGTCCATAACGCTGATTTCAGCCATCGGATTTGGTCTTTGGTACCGCGACCGCCTGCGTAAAGCAAGGCAGGAAGTTGAAGTGCGCAATAAAATTCGCGACCTCGAAGCGGCAGCGTTGCGTGCCCAAATGAACCCGCATTTCATCTTCAATTGCCTCGGCAGCATTCAGCATTTTATTTCCGAAAACGACGCCGCTTCCGCAACGCGCTACTTGTCGCGTTTCGCCCGTTTGGTGCGTTTAGCCTTGCACGGTTCAGTGGATGGCCGGCACAGCCTGCAGGAAGAAGTGGAGATGCTGGAAAACTACTTAGTTTTAGAGCAATTGCGCTTTCGCGGAAAATTTACGTACGAAATTGAAGTCAGCCCCGAGCTTGATCCGGAAGATGTTTTCGTGCCGCCCATGCTGGTGCAGCCTTTTGTGGAAAATGCCCTGTTGCATGGCATGAAAAACAAACAGGAAGGCGGGCGGATCAGCGTTGCATTTTCACAAAAAGAAAACCTGCTGCTGGCAACAGTGAGCGATAATGGCCCGGGGTTCACTTCAGACGATAAAAACCTTTCCGAAACCGGCCATAAATCAGTAGGCATGACGCTGACGCAACGCCGGTTAGACATCTTAGCCGAACAACCAGGGCAAGAGGCGCTTCATCGGGAAAACATCCTCGCTGCGGATGGAACCATTCAAGGGATGCGCGTTGTGCTTCAGGTGCCATTGGGGTAAGATTTCTCCCTCTCTAGTAATTATTTACCACATAGTTCACATAGGGGTTTTCACATAGTCCACATAGCACTCGGAAGCCGTCTATGTGAACTATGTGAAAATAACTATGTGCCCTATGTGGTAAAAAAAATTTCCTTTTTTACCGAATCACATCCTTTTTCAACCGAATCACATAATTCCGGGTCTGGTGTTGCGGGGAAATGCATCTTTGTATCATTCAGGGTTCTATGAAGATACAAAACTTGCCATGGCAAACGAAGTTGGCTCAGTGGACAGGATCAAATCACAACTCCGACAGCAAATGCGATTGGGCAATACGGATATGGTGGTTCAACTGCTCCTCGAGTCCGGGATTCCGGAAGCCGACCTATTCGCAAAACGGATTAATGCCTTCCTTCAACAATATGATTCGGGCAAGATAGAGGCAGAAGCCTGGAGCCAGGCCCAATTGCAGCTTTATCAGTCGGTGCTGGATTTAGCATACATACAAGATACAGACAAACCACCTGTATCTTTCGCCTTCAACAAATTACAACTCCAGCTTTTAGTAGACGCGCATGAAATCGGCCAAGCGCTTGCCTGTTGTGAAGCTTTCGGGGATAGCTCTATCCCCATGCAGGCCCAATACGAGATCGGCAGGCAACAATACGAAAAAGGCGCCATCGAGTTGGCAAGCTGGGAACTCATCCAGCACAAAACCAAATACCTGCTTTGGGAATTGGCAGAGCAAATGCCGGGGGAGCAAGCACCTGGGAAAAGTATATGGAGAAGGATTAAACGATGGTTTGGTTTTTCAACGTAATGCCATAACGGGCTCGTTCGGATGTTCTGGATTTGGGATCAGGCGGCCTCTGGCAGGATCTATCAAAAGATCCATTTCTTCCATCGGGATTGCGCCCAGTAGGGGCTCCGCATCATTCGGTAACACCAGAGCCCCAGTCACGCTTTTTCGGTTGCCAAACCGAACCATAACAGGCCAAACGACCGGTAAGCCAACATAACTGCCGTCGGCTAATTGGCAGGGCCGCATTTCGCGGGTTCGAAGCCCAAGTTGATGCTGGATATTTTCATTAATGGAAAGCATGATCGCCCCTGAATCCACATTCATTCGGACGGTCATACTCCGGATTTCATTTTCTAAAATCAGGCCGTCTTCAAAATCATCTGCATCTCTGCCATTAATTAATTCGATTTCAGCGTGGACTAAGCCCATGATACTTTGTTTTATGTTGAACTAAGTACAAAAATAGTCAAATCCCCGGATTTTTTTCATGAAAATGGTTGCAAAGAGTTGGCTCGTTTAAACACTCACTCCCCCTCCACAATTTTATGCCGCAACGCCATGGCTACGAACAACCCGTAACGAACAACCGATAATCGACTTCAGCATCTTTCCCAACCCGACAACCGGTGAATTGAAAGTCGATTTGACGCAATACGCGGGCCTGCCTGTGCGCATAGAAGTGTACAATTTGCAAGGTCATTTGCTTCAATTTGCCGAATTGGACGAGGTGCAAACTGCGGTGGAAAGTATTGACCTGTCGGACAACACGGACGGCATGTATTTGATTCGGGTTAAATCCGCCGGAATGTCGGATGTGATGAAGCGGGTGGTGTTGGCACGATGAAGAATTACCGAATATCATCAATTTCTAACCGAATCGCATTGATTTTGGCAGGGCATTGGATTTTATAGCATATTTGTATGCCAAATCCGGTGGCAGATGCCGCTCCAAAAAATCAAAGCAACCAAAGAAAGCCGTATGGGCATATCCGTTTCCGGGTGTAGCTTGTACGGCTTTTTTTGTGTGTGAACAGCAGCATAAGGATCTCCATCAGGATAGTCACAAGGCCCTCCTAAGCGACTTGTTTATAATACAACCATTCACCAGTTCAATTACGCGCACGATGAACACTACACCAAACAAAATTGCTGCACTGCTTTCCATCTGGATCGTTTTTTTATTTGCGATACCGGGGCAAGCCCAATTCCAACGCCAGTTCGGCACGAACTTAGACGAATCTTTTTCCAAAGTAATTCAAAGTGGAACCAACTACTACGTGTTGGGAAGTGGTGAAATTACCAATGGCCAGCCAGCCCGGGCAACGGTGACGAGGCTGAACGCTTTGGGGGAATTGCAATGGACTCTGAGTCTGAATGTCGCCTCGCAATGGAACGACGCGGTGCTCACCCCTGGCGGCAACCTGTTGGTGGTGGGGCATTCGCTGCCCGACGACAATACCAGTCGGAGCATCATGGGGTTGGTGACGGCAGCCGGCGCTTTCTCTTGGGTGCGCGCTTACGACCAGCCCCAGAGAGATGGATTCCTGCGCATTGTGCAAAACCCGGGGGCACAAACCCCTCTTTTTCCATATTATGTCTTGGGTGCTCAAACCGATGTGATGACCTCGAATACGGAAATGTTTTTGATGAACCTGAGTGAAAATGGCGCACTGAACTGGAAAAAACTCTACTTCGGCCCCATTTTTTTTAACGGCAGCAAAATCCCCCGCGATCTCGAAGCCCTGCCCAACGGAGATTTGCTCATCGCAGCCAATTTAGACGCGCAAGGCGTTATCATACGCACGGACAACGCAGGGCAGCCTTTCAACGGGGTCACTCCGGACGGAACTTTTGTGTTTGAAGACCTTGCTCAAGGCTTCGGTGGAAGCGTGTATGCGACCGGTACAGGGTTGCAAAACGGCCAGCATTATGTCATGAAATTCGATGCTGATCTGATTGGGCTGTGGGATGTAGTTTTAGAGGGTGTGAACGAAATACGTCAGGTATTGCCGGCGGGCGGAATTTATGTAACCGCGAAGAAGGGAAATAAAGAATCCGTCAACAGATTAACGGAAACAGGCGGCGCTCCAACCCTGGACTGGGTGAAATTCCTCGACAACGGCTTTACGACGACGACTGCCGGAACTATGACTTTAACATCACTCAATCAATTGGCCTACGCAGACGGCAGAACACCCGTTTCAGGCGGTTTCGGACAGTTATGCGGGTTCGTTTCTCTGAGCAGCTTAGACCTGGATGCTTGTTTTACGACCGACGACAATGGCGCTGTTTTTCCCGGCAACCTCCTCTACAGCGGCCCGCAACTGCCGGATGCGGACCTTTATGACTTGCCGACGAGTACCAACCTGACCGGAAGTTTGCGCACCTGGCAACAGGGCAACGCGTGCAACACCGTTCCCTGCGTGGCAGATTTCAATTTTCAATTTCCGGATTGTAACCAAACTGTCAGTTTTACCAATACCTCCACCGGCCCTGCACCGCTCAGTTATTCCTGGAATTTCGGCTATTCGACCGGCGGCATCCCCCACACTTCCATTGCCGTAAATCCGATCCATACTTATCCAGCTCAATGCGCTACCTACAACGTCTGCCTTACGGTTACGGGTAACGGGTGCAGCAACACAATTTGCAAAAATGTAACCATTAAATACCCTCAGCAACCGGTATTAACCTGTCCGCTGAACATCACGGTACGGTGTAATACCGACCTGTCGCCCGCTGTCACCGGTTTTGCTACCCTGACGGGAGCTTGTAGCGGCCAAAACCCGAACATTACTTTTTCTGACAATACCAGCGGAATGATGCCCTGCAACGGGACGGTGCTCCGAACCTGGACAGCGATGGATGAATGTGGGGTTACGCGTACCTGTGTGCAAACGATTCTCGTGCAGGACAATGTGCCGCCCGTAGCTCTGTGCGCGCCCGGGCAAGGCTACGAATTACATCCCGATTGCACCCTCCCAGTAACCGTGGACATGATTAATTCCGGCTCCACCGACAACTGCCAGATACAATCCATGAGCGTAAGCCCGACGGTGGTGACAGGCTGCGGCATTTTCCCGATCACGCTCACGGTGACCGATTTGTGCGGAAATACGAGTACCTGCACCACTGAAATACAAACCATTGAGGGCGTTCCTCCAATGATCATGTGTCCGCCGAATATTAACCTGACCTGCGGCGAAGACATCTCCCCTGCCGTGACCGGTATGGCCACCGCGACCGATCTTTGCGATCCCAATCCGGCCATTACTTTTGCCGATGTGGTCACGGGTACGCTGCCCTGCAATGCCCTGATTACCCGCACCTGGACGGCAACGGATGCTTGTGGCAACGAGGCTACCTGTGTGCAAAATATTGTGGTGATTGACAATGTGCCGCCCACAATTGCCTGTCCGCAGGATTTGACCGTCAATACCAATCCCGGACAATGCTTTTTCACCGGCATATTGCCAGAACCCACGGCAACAGATAATTGCAATCCTAACCCAGCGATTACCTGTTACCTCGTGACTGCTGGGGGCCTCGTGCAGATCACCCCGGGAATGCAATTCCCAAAAGGCACGCATTCCATTTGCTGCGTCGCAGACGACGGGTGCGTGGACGTCAGCGAACTCATCTGTACGTATCCCTGCACGACGGGAGGCAATGTACAAGCGCCTGACCCGACTTCAGATTTAATTCAAAACATAATAAACAACAGTCCGCAACAGGAAGCTTTAGCCGTGCTTGGCGTGCAGCCCGGAATTTCCGGGGATGTATTGGTGAAAGACGTACTGGTTGGTGGCAATTGTTTCGACATCAGCAATGTGACGACGCAGGGGCAAGCCAATCAGTTGGGCGTTTTCACCAATGGCCAAACCAATATCGGTTTCGATGCGGGCGTCATTTTAACTACCGGCCCAGGTACATTGGCTATCGGCCCAAACAACAGCGACAATGCGGGCAGCGGAGTTGGCGGCGTAACGCCGGATGCCGATTTAGCCACCCTGACCACAGGAACCCTCTACGACCGGGCCAGCCTGGAATTCGATTTTATACCCACGCAATCTACTGTAAGCTTCCGTTTTGTGTTTGCCTCTGAAGAGTATTGCGAAAAGGTAGGCAACTCTATCCATGATGTATTCGGGTTTTTCATCT
>JBJXFD010000106.1:0-3333 GCA_046153985.1 Saprospiraceae bacterium | reverse complement strand
GGAACGGACGACGATTGGGTTTACATTGCCCGCTTCGGCTTCGACTCTGGCTTCGACTCTGGCTTCGACTCCGCTCAGCCAACGGCTCAGCCAACGGCTCAGCCAACGCAGCGAAGCGCAGGAAGTAACCTTGACCATAACAGACGCACAGGGTCGCGTGGTGAAATTGTTCCGGGGGAATTACGGTCCAGGCCGTCATACCCTCACTTTGGAGGCGAAAGACCTGCCCAGAGGGGTGTTGTTCTACACCCTGAGGGCAGGCAGCTTCCTCGCCACCCGCAAGATGGCCCTTCAAGAATAAATTTGTGGAGCAAAACTTGTAGTTTCGGAGCCGGGCCTTTTGCCTGGCTCTTTTTGTTTATGTCATTGTATTTTTTTTCGTGGAATAATCGAAACATTGGGAGAATTAATACGTACACGCGGGTAAAAACTGTCTCCTATGATCTTAGAGAAGTACCTACAACCATTTTCCCAAAATTGGATCTTGCTTGCGTTTTTGGCGATGTTGCCGTTTGGTGGTAACCTTCGGGCCGAAAATTGCGACAGCGATGCATTCAATCCCTGCTGCGGCATTCCTCATAACCTGACGTATGCCTGCGCCGATTTACCTTACAGTTTCAACCCTTACAACATTCCGCAGTTGAGGCAGTTGTTTGGGGCGGCCATGTCGAATCCCTGGTGTCCGGGGTATTACTACACTGAACTGACGCCGATTGTCAACTTGAATACCTGTGAAATTGGTACGATTACCCGCCGTTTTGAGGCGTACAATCCCGGCGCAGGCTGGGGGGAAGTTTCGACCTACATTTGCGAACAGGTGGTGACCATTGCGGCGCATCACAATTACGAAATCCGCTTCCCGCAGGATGAAATTGCGTATTGCGCCGAACCCGAACCGGAAGATATTTTGCTGAATGAAATAGGCTGCGACTTGTTGGCAGTGAGCGTATCGGATGTCAATTTTGCGATTTCTGGCTCTGCCTGCTACAAGATTTTCCGAACTTACCGGGTCTTAAACTGGTGCGAATACGATGGTTTTTCGCAACCGATTGTAGTGGGCAGAGACGAAGATTGCGACGGAGCGCCCGGCGATGAGGCGGTATGGGTGTTGAGAAGACCCACGAACGTAGCCTATATAGACCGGACAAGCAGCCATACCGACAACAATCCCTCCCTGGCACAATTGCAGCCTTCCTGCGGCCATGACGGCATATCGGGATACTGGCGTTCGATCCTGTTGACGACAGGTTATCCGCAGTACACCCGGCGCGGTTTCTGGCAATATACCCAGCACATCAAAGTAGCCGACGACATCAAGCCGGTGATCAGTTTTCAGCCGCCTGCGCCATTTTGCAGCCTGAGCAGCAACATCGCTGCCGGTTGCCCCGGGCTGGTGGAAATTCCATTTACGGTCACGGAAGAATGCAGCAATGTGGCGACTGTAAAAGTATTTTATTTCCCATTCAATCAACCTGTACCCCTGACGGCAGCCAACAACGTCGCGGCGCAAGTGCTTCAGGGAACCTATCCAAACTACAAACTGCGCGGTTCTTACCCATTGGGCAGCCACAGTTTTGAGGTTCATGTGGCCGACGGTTGCGGGAATACCAATTCAAAATTAATTCCTTTTACGGTGGTGGATTGTAAAGCCCCATCGCCGATCTGTATCAATGGGATTTCTACACGGCTGATGCAGATGGAGCCCAACACCGACGCGGATGGCGACGGCGATATAGACGTTGCCGCGTTGGCGATCTGGGCCTCGGACTTCATTGTCAGTCCGTCGGGCGACTGCACCGGGCCGGTGCGTTATTCCATCAGTAGGGTAGGGGAGCCGGCAAACATCAACCAGACTGGTATCGTGCTGACCTGTGCCGACGGCGATTCGGTGGCGATTGCAATCTATGCCTGGGACAGTGCCAACAACCCCTATGCGGTGCAACCAAACGGGACCGTTGGTGGGCCAAACTATACGCATTGCGTGACGTACATTAAACTTTCGGATGCGCTTGCGGCCCCTTGTCCACAACCGCCGCCGCCGCCATTGACGCCGGTAGACTTAGATGGCATTATCCTTACCATGGACGATACGGCAGTGACCAACGTCCTGCTGCTGTTGAGCGGGGGCGTCAGCGATACCATCCTCAACGAAGCAGATGGAAGGTATGCGTTCACGGATCTGCCGCCTGCGCTGGATTACACCATTACGCCAGAAAAGGATGGCGACGACACAAACGGCCTGACCACTTTCGATTTGGTGAAGCTGAATATGCATTTGACGGGCGCACAGCTCCTGACCTCGCCGTATGAGTACATCGCTGCGGATATAGACGCTTCCGGCGTATTGGATACCGCCGATTTGGGAGCTATGACGCGACTGCTGCTGATGATGGATACCGCCATTGTCAACAATTCCAGTTGGCGGTTTGTGGATGCGAGCTACGTTTTTGCAGATACAGCTAATGCGCTGGCTGCGAATTTCCCGGAATTCATTGCGCTGGATTCTGTGATTGTCAACCAAAGCAATTTGAATTTTATTGCGATCAAAGTTGGCGACCTGAATTTTACCGCTAATCCAGACTTTGAGGGCTCCTTAGTGGCGCGGAATGCCTTGCCGGGGGTTGCTTTCCAGGCGCAGGATATGGATTTAAAAGCGGGAGCGACCACGACCCTGTCTATGGATTTGCCGGAAAACAGCACGTTCAGTTCCTGCCAGTTTGCGCTGGAGGTGGATGAGCAGGCTTTGGAATTGGTGGAAATTCAGGGGCCGGGGCTGCAGTTAGATTACCATCGCCTGAAAGCAGGCTTGGTTACTGTGATTGCATCTGGTGACCAACTCAACACCGTAAAACTTGTGGTGCGCGCTAAAACCGATATTGCCCTGAGCGAACACCTCCGCCTGACCTCGGCTGGCGTGGCGGCTAAAGCGTTCAAAACAAACGGCGAAGAAGCGGCACTCGATCTGGTCTTTTTGCCCCGCAACTTCAGGCAGGGTGAAGTGCTGTTGCACGCCAACAAGCCCAATCCGTTCAGGGAGCGCACCGTCATCGCATTCACGTTGCCCGAAGCGATGTCTGCTACCCTGTTTATTCAGGATATGAATGGCCGGGTGGTGAAACGGATTGAAGGCGCCTACGAAAAAGGCTACCACGAAGTTGTGTTGCAGGCAGAAGATCTGGGCGCGGAAGGTGTGTTGATTTACACGTTGCAAACGCCGGGGTCTGCGAAGACCGGGAAGATGGTTTTGGTGCGGGAGTAAGGGGAATACCTACAATTATTCAGTAAACTATACATGGTTCATCCCGAGTTTTCGGGATGAACCATGCTGTTAAC